>NZ_JBXWMM010000013.1:0-125216 GCF_059609825.1 Ruegeria sp. YTSB088
ATTACACCGCGGAAATGGCGGCCTGAACCTACCATTACCAATACCACACAAGCCCACGTCAACAACTTGGCAATACCCGCCAACATGATCCGGAAACAGCAATTCTCCAGCGCTGCCACCTCGGGCTTTCGGGCGTTAGCTGAGATCGCAGGATAAGTGTGTCCGGCAAGAGGTGACTCTGGTCGATCCAAAAGTTAGCGGCACAGCCTTGATTTTCACGGCAGTGCAATATCCCTACCCGCTTTGTACGCAAAAACCGACGTTTTTGATCGCTACATTTGTCATATCACCAAACCCTTATTACATTCGATAAGTATCCCTTATCAGATATGATTGCTTTTGCCCGGAAATGGGCGCAGAATACGCCCATGAAGCCCCCTGCCCCCTATCTTCCCGGCCCCACCCCGTCCCTGTCGCTTGCAGATCAGGAGGCACTGACCGACCTCTATGTGCGCGGCACACCCGAAAACACGCTGCGGGCTTATGAGCGCGATCTGCTTTACATCACGGCGTGGAAAGCGGTGCGCTTCGGCGCGGCGCTGGACTGGCCGGAAAGTGAAGCCACAGCCCTAACCTTTCTACTGGACCATGCCCGCGATCTGAGCGACGCTCCCAAAGACGACATTGCCCGGGAAACGGCGGAAGCGCTGATCGGGCAGGGCTTACGCAAGTCGCTTGCCTGCCCTGCCCCATCGACATTGGACCGCCGTATCGCCTCCTGGCTGGCCTTTCACCGGATGAAGAATCTCGCCTCCCCGTTTGACGCACCTCAGGTAAAACAGGCCCGCGCCAAAGCCCGGCGCGCCGCCGCCCGGCCCCCTGCCCCAAAATCCGCCCATCCGATCACCCGCGACATTCTCGAGCAACTGCTGGCCACCTGCCGCGGGTCGCGCCGGGACCGGGCGATCCTGATGCTAGGCTGGGCCTCAGGCGGTCGACGTCGGTCCGAGATCACCGGGCTGATGCGCGAGGATGTCTCGCTGAAAGAGTTCGACAAAACCGGCGTGATCTGGATCTCGCTGCTTGAAACCAAGACCACCCAAAAAGGCGAGACCCCGCGGCTGGTGCTGAAGGGCCGCGCGGCGCAGGCGCTGCTGCATTGGATCGAAGTCGGACAGATCACGGACGGAGCCCTGTTTCGCCCGATCTCGAAAGCCGACCGGGTTTTGAAACGGCGCCTCAGCCCGGATGCGGTCTACCAGATCGTCAAGCACCGCCTGAGACTGGCTGGGCTGCCGCAGAATTTTGCCTCACCGCACGGGCTGCGCTCGGGCTTCCTGACCCAGGCCGCCCTCGACGGCGCGCCGATCCAGGCCGCCATGCGCCTCTCCCTGCATCGCTCCATGGCCCAGGCACAGAAATACTACGACGATGTGGACATTGCTGAGAACCCGGCAACAGATCTGTTGGGGTGAGCACTTACAAATTGTCCAAAGAAATCCTAGCCTGAGGGAAACTCAGACTGCGGTGCCCTATCCTTTTTTCTCTGCCGCATCCTTTAACGTGGCCAGCGCAGAAACATGCCGCGGCAGACCGCAAAAATATCCACAGACAAATCGACTAGCTGACGAAGCTAGTAACTTGTTCAGAGATTAAGGTGTCACTCTACACTCTGCTGGAACAAACCCCGAAAGGATCTCGAGAGCACGGGATACGAAGCGCTCTTGCAAAAAAGCATGCCTTTCGTCTCAGCGCAAAAAGTTCACAGCTGTGAACTTTTTTGTCAACATGTAGTAGGGCTCATAGTCCACTACTCTACATGTAAAAAAAGGTTGACTTGAATCATTTCATCAGGTCTCAGTGTTGGTAGAGCGTAAATCGCCAATTCGAGCATACAGATGTAACCATGATACCAACCACACCCATCGCATCAACGTCCCCAGTTGATATCAGCAGTGAGATCAGTAGTCGACTGAATCTCGCAATCAAAGAACACCTTCTTGCGGCCTATGCTCCAGACTCTACAAAGCAACTGCGCCTTTTCCCGGCTCAAGAAGTTTGTGACCTGATTGGCATCAGCCATCAGTATCTTCGCAAGGCAACTGTTGAAGGCGCCGTTCCCGAGGCCAGTGAAATCAAACACGGTCGCAGGTATTACACAGGTCAGGAAGTTTGGAAACTACGGCAGCTTCTGGAAGCCCGCGGTAAAACTCCAGGACGATACGTCCCGCGGCGTCGCGAAGGCGAACCACTACAGCGAATTCAGGTGATGAACTTCAAGGGTGGCTCCAGCAAATCCACGACATGTATTCACCTTGCGCATTACCTCGCACTGCAAGGCTTCAGGGTCCTTTGTGTTGACCTTGATCCTCAAGCTTCGCTTTCGGCAATGTGTGGCCTTCAAACCGAGCTGGATGAAAGTATTGATACCGTCTACGACGCGATCACTTACCATGATCCAATTTCGATGAAGGAAGTCATTCGAGAAACGTACTTTCCCGGCCTTTCGATCGCACCCGGCGGGCTGATGCTGTCTGAATTTGAGGCAGAGTCGGCAAAGCTAAACAGCAAGCAGCACCCCTTCTTTGCGCGCCTACACGACGCCATCATGTCGGTTGATGCCGATTACGATGTGGTTCTGATCGATAGCCCCCCCAGCCTTGGCTTTATCACAATGGGTGGTATGGCGGCCGCAACGTCAGTGATTGTACCATTAACTCCTTCGATGCTCGATGTCGCATCCACCGCGCAGTTTCTAAAAATGACTTCGTCGTACATGGAGGTAATTGAAAGAAGCGGAGCAAAACTAGTTTATGATAACTACCGTCTCTTGGTTACGCGGGACGAGCCAGTCGACACACCATCTCAAACAATTGTCGCGTTCATGCGAGCCCTCTTCCAAGAGCGAGTAATGACTGCGACCAGCCTAAAAAGCACCGCCATCAGTGATGCAGCCATGCTTCAGCAATCAATCTATGAGCTGAATAGGTCGGACCTGACACGTGCAACTTACGACCGAGCCAAGGCATCGATGGATGCCGTCGGAAAAGAAGTAGAAAACATGGTTCTTGAAGCATGGGGGCGCATCTGATGGCAAAAGAGCGAAGAGTAAGAAAGCGTCATTCCAGCATGATGGAGATCGCAGAGCAAGCGACTATGGAGGTCAAGGACGTGGCCCCCTCCCCTGCCCGACCAATCACTCCGGGTCTTCAATTCATTGAGGACACGTATAACGCTATTGATGAGATAGACCCCGATCTTGTCGATGACTGGGGCGTGGAGGACAGGCTCGAGAAGTTCACAGCTGTGAACACCAGTGTTGATGAAGACAGTGACGTCCCAAACCATTCACTTGAACAACTGGCAGACAGCATACGAGAGAATGGTCAGCAAGTGCCAATTCAGGTGCGCCATGAGCCTGGTCGAACCGGGCGTTATCAGATCATCTATGGACGACGTCGACTGGCTGCCTGCCGCTATCTGAAAGAAAACTACCCAGACGAAAACATTAAGATTAAAGCTAACGTTGTTGACCTTGATGATGACAAGGCTCTGATCGCCAAAGCTCTTGAAAATGCGTCCAGGAAGGACCTCACGTTCTATGAGCGCGCACGCTTTGCTACGGACATAATTGCTTCAGGTAAGAACAGGTCAGAGGTTATAACAATTATGTCTCTGACAAAGTCCGGGTTGTCCAACCTAGAGCGCATTACGAAATCAATACCGCGCGAACTGGGTGATGCAATTGGAGCTGCACCGGGCTTCGGTCGCACCAAGTGGATGATCTTGGTCGACGCTTTGGATCACAAGGTTATCACACCTCGCAACGCACTCCGGGAACTGGAGAAGCTGCCTCCCAGCTCTTCTTCAGATGAACGACTCTTGGCACTGCTTGATGAGATAAAGAGGAAGTCCGAAACACCTAGACCGAACCCCAGAATCGTCGGAGAAGGCCTAGCAACTGTTAAACAAGGGGCCTCCGGGCTGAACATCAGCATTAATGACAGCGTAGCCCCCGGCTTCTCTGATTGGCTGGATGAGCACATTGAAACACTAATGAAGGAATTCCGAGACCGCTTTGAGGCAGTGAGCGGACGGAAGTAAGAAGTTCACAGCTGTGAACAAAATCAAAGGCAAGCGAGCAAAGGAGAAAAGGCAGAAAGAAATAGCCCCCGAAAGCGGTGATGCTCCCGAGGACCAAATCTTGTCTAGCAACTTGAACTTAGCTCCTCCCGAATCACCACACAAGAAAAAACACCCTTGGGTGGGCCATATTTCTGTGTCTGCTGACAAAAAGCTATGAGGACAGTAACAAATTGCGCTCCAACAGGAGCAGTCAGGTCGTTGGCCGGGCAGGGAAGTAGTGCGCCCAAATGGATGCAACTTCGTACAATAGAAGAAGCCCGTGAAAAACTTGGACTGAAAGCAACGAGCATTTCTATTTTGCGAGCTATGCTTTCATTTATGTCAGCTGATCGTGTCAGCAAAATGGCTGATGACCATCACATCGTTTATGCTAGCAATGCTACAATAGCTGGGCGAGCCCACGTGAGTATTCAAACAGTGGAGCGCCACATCTCGAAGCTGATAAAGTTGGGCATCATTCAACGCGTTACCGCTACAAACGGCAAAAGGTGGTGCAGACGAGACGAAGCAGGGCAGGTGACGCTGGTCAGCGGTCTGTCACTACTACCGCTGGCAACCCGTCATGCAGAGTTCTCAGCCCTAGCTGGTGAGTATCGTCGTGCACAAGAGGCCCTTCAGATGCTGCGGGATGAGTGCACACTAGCGCTGGCTCGGCTTCAGGACGCCATCTCAGATGGTGTTCAAGATCTACTCGTTCGGGCGCGACTGATCCTTCGCCGTCGGCCGCAACAGGACGTTCTCCAGGGGCTACTGGACGAAATCAATGAGTGTGTTTCTGTGGAAAACCGCCCATCAGAACCCTGCGAGACCCTCAATTTGAGGGATGGCGACGGCAAAATTGAGGGGCACAAAGAGCACTTACAGAGTCATAATTGTAAAAAAGAAGATCATTCTAAGATTAAGGTGACCCAGGATCAAATGGAGCACGCATTCCCTCGGTTATGTTCAGAATTGAGGTTCGCCCGAAACCAAGCGCATTGTGATCAGCTGATGGACCAGTTGGCTGACCATATGCTGCTTGGAGAGGCTTGGTATGCAATGAAATCATCACATGGCCCAGCGATACGCTTCATGGCCCTAGGTTATATCTTGCAACGTGTTGAGAGAATTCAAAGCCATAGAGCCTACCTATCATCGATCATGAGCAAGATTGATCGGGGAGAAATGGAACCAACGACACTGTTAATACCTCAGAAAACTAGGCCGGGTGGTTTGGAAAATCTCAAAAATGCTTAATGCGCTGTACGGGACAAAATTCCATCATCACCTCCGGATTTACGAAGAGCTACGTAATTGCAGTTAAGATGGCAGTTATGACGCGGTTTGCCGAATTTAGGCCAGTTGCTCGAGTGCGACACTAGAAGCATCGGCAGCGGCTTATGTCCGGAGACTGAATGGGATTACGAGGGCAGGGGAGTTGCATATTGAACGCAGCTTCTATGGAGGATTTAGCGGGAAGGCGGCTTGAGTTTTCACCACGAAACACGACGTAAAGGATCGGACAGCCTTGATTGTCAATAAATTGGTCCATATATTGTGGCAACAGGAGTGATCAATATGGAACTTCGTGATCTTGTAGAAGACCGGATGATCTCACCGGATCGTCTGGCCCGGCATCTGAAAACCACCAAACGCGAGATTGGTGAGACATTGGGCATTGCTCCGGAATCCTTGTCCAGGCGGAAGCGAGTAGCTTCCGTATCAGTCCAGACATCCTTGCGTCATCTTGTCGAGATTCTGAATGCCGTTGCGCCAGCAGTTGGAAGCTCGCTCATGGCCTATGCCTGGTATCGGTCTGAACCCATTGTGGGTTTTGGCGGGCGCACGCCTGAGGAAATCGTAAAGGATGGAGAAAACGCAGCGTTGAAGTCCCATATTCTGCGGCGTCTAGAAGGCGGTTACGCTTGAAGCATGCCATCAGGGTGCAGCGTACCGTCATCCGTGCCGCCAAACCGCGCTGGTCGTATCTGCCGACGTCGGGGGAGGGGGCCGCGCGACGGGGTGGGCGGTTCAACCAAATCGGGGAACCCGCGCTCTATACGTCGCTTTCTCATGAAACAGCCGCGCGGGAGGTGCGTTTCAGCCTGAATCAAGAACCCTATACCTTTTATTTTCTGGCAGTTGATTGCCATCATATCGTTGATCTGACCAGCCGGGATACCAGGCAGGCATTGGGTATCTCATGGGAGGATATCGCCAATGACAACTGGGAATCCGAGATGCACCAGGGACTGGTTCCATCAACCCACGTTGTTGCAGACAGGTTGAAAGACGATGGCTACGCAGGTGTCCTAGTGAACAGTTTCGCATCGGGTGCCACGCCTGATGACATCAACCTGGTTCTTTGGAATTGGGACGCGGTTGACCACTTGCCGTCAAGCAGACCAAATTCGGTGATGGTCCTGCACCGGGACGATCTACCGAACAGTGATGTATCCTGGCAATAAAACCACCCCCTCCTGATCTCGAGTATTTCTTCATGGCCAGGAAACCCGCCCTTTCCATCGGCAAACTGAAAAGAGCTTAGCGCTAAAAAATGGCGCAGTACGTGCTGAAAGATCTGAGAGGCACATGCGCTGCGTTCTTCAGATCACTTTCTGCGTTTGCAACACACTGTTTTTCCACAGAAGGGGCGGAAACCGGTCATTCTCTGCGGATGCTAAGGGTTGGATTTTTCAATGGCTTAGCGGACATTGGTGTTATACTCTAAAAAAAATTTATTAGTATCTAAGGTCATTTATGAACGCGAGTAGAAAAATAGAACTGACTGATATTGTCGTCCCAAGTACTGCCGATGCCATGCCAACTGCCGCGCTCATGTTATCTGGACCACCGATCGAACCTCTGACGCGTCTCATGACTTATGACTCAGATGAATGGGAAAAGTTCATCAACGAATGGGTAACGTCTCTTAGTACAACTTATATGAGCGTGCAGCGTTTCACGGGTGCCGGTGATAAAGGTGTAGATGTCGCAGCCTTCACCGACACAAAACAACTGTTGGGTGTCTGGCACAACTACCAGTGCAAGCATTACAGCAAATCGCTTGGCCCGGCCGACGCTTACCTCGAAATCGGCAAATGCCTCTGGCACTCATTCAATGAGGATTTTGATCCACCTAGCAGATATTTCTTCGTCGCCCCGCGTGGTGTGTCGACAAAGCTTGGTCTGCTGTTGGCCAATGAGAAAAAATTAAAAGAGGGTCTGTACAATGCATGGGTAAAGACTGTCTCTACAAAAATCACATCCACCCAATCAGTCGAACTGATTGGTGACTTCAAGGCATACGTTGATGCCTTCGATTTCTCGATATTTGAGGCAGCGGCACCCCTGAAAATTCTAGAGCAGCATCGTAAGACGCCTTACTTCATTCAGCGATTTGGTGGGGGACTTCCGGCGCGACCCAAAGTCAGCGATCCCTCCGATACGATCGAAAAACATGAGTCCGTCTATACAAACAAGCTTTTTGCCGCTTATTCGGATCACAGCGGTGCAGTAATTAAGACCCCTAAAGACTTCACCGGACATCCGAAGTTACGCAAGCATTTCAATCGATCTCGCGAAGCGTTCTATCACTCGGAGTCGTTGCGCGTCTTTGTGCGTGACAAAACCGAACCTGGCACGTTTGAGAGCCTGCAGGATGAAGTGTGTGACGCTGTGGCTGATACGTGTGATAGTGATTACTGCGACGGACTTGCTCGCGTCGTTGCGGTAACTGACAAAGCACAGAGCCTGAAGCTTGATGCTCATCCGCTTTCGCCAAGCACCTTTCCGCGCGATTTGAAGGGTATCCGCCACCAGCTGGCAAACGATGACCGCTTGGGTTGGAGTGCGGATGACTGATCACAAGCCAATGACCTTCAATGGACCTCTCGAGGCTGGCATCCGAGCTGTCGCCGTATTGGGAAGCGCGTATCCAAACAGCTTCGACATCCAGAGACTGACTGCTTACGACTATCTTTTGGTGCGTACTTCGGTACTAGACGGACCCGAAGACCTTCACCCTTCAGCCCCTATCCAGACACCGGCAACCGAAGTTCGCAGAAAAATAGTGCAAGAAGCGATACATATGATGATGGCCAGAGATCTTATCGAGCGAGATGTTAGCGAAGCAGGCATAAGTTATCGTGCCGGTGACGCAGCAGCGATGTTTCTTGAGTCTCTAACAACACCGTATATTTGCGCGCTAAAAGAACGAGCCGAATGGCTGACAATTCGTTTATCCGACTACGATGAGGCGGCATTTGACGCGATGATGCGTGAGTTCTTCGATCTCTGGATGGTTGAGTTTCAAGATGTCCAGGGTGCCAGTGAGGACAACGCGCCATGATCGAAGGCTTCCAAATCCGTGCTTTGAGCTTTCACGGAACCGACAAGAAGCCCGCTGTTGTGACTTTTGGGCCAGGCCTCAATGTCATCCATGGCGCATCCAATACTGGCAAGTCATTTGTCGTAGAAGCGATTGACTTCATGCTCGGCGGGAAGGGACCGCTGACGGATATCCCAGAACGGGTTGGCTATGACCGTGTATTGCTTGCCATCGAGAATGTATCCACAGGTAATGAATACACACTATTGCGGAGCCATGAAGGCGGCGCGTTCAAGCTCTTTGAAGGGATTTATGATCAAGAGCTGCCAGTGGATGACGAGGGGACTACCCTTGCTGATACCCACAGTGAAAGGAATGCAGACAACTTGTCTGCTTGGTTGCTCGAAAAACTGGACATGGCGCATTCGCGCATTCGAAAAAACAAGAATAACGACACTATCAGCCTTAGTTTTCGGAACTTGGCAAGACTTGCTATCGTCAACGAAGAAGAAATCATTCAGAAGCGCTCACCGCTGGCGGATGGGAACTATACTGCTGATACAGCTAACTTTTCCGCATTTAAGTACCTTTTGACGGGCACAGATGACTCTGCACTTGTCTCGCTACGCAAGACCACGCCAGAGGAGACCAGTCGCGAGGCGCAGATCGATTTGTTGGATGACCTGATTAAGAACTATCAGAAGCAAGTCAAAAACATTGCTGGGAAACCTGCAGAACTTGAGGAGCAAGATGAGAAGCTAGGAAACGCTTTGGAAGTGAAGGCACAACAGCTCTCGTTGGTTGAACGTACATTCAAAGACCTATCGGTGCGACGGCGTACCTGTTTCAGAAAAATTGAGGACATAGACAATCGCCTGACCGAAGTTTCTACACTACTCGAACGTTTTGAGCTTTTAGATGAGCACTATGATTCTGACCTTCAAAGACTCAAGGGTATCGAAGAAGCGGGTTCACTATTCGTAGCTCTGGGCAAGACCAGCTGCCCAATTTGCGGAGCTTCGCCTGACCACCAGCATGCCGACGATAGTTGTGATGGTGATATCGAAAGAGTGGTCGCCGCTGCCACTGCCGAAATCAAAAAGATCGAAGGCCGCAAAACTGACCTTGTTTCCACTATTTCAACATTGGACCGGGAACAGAGTACTCTTCAAAAACGATTGCCCGGCGTAAGAACTTCGCTTCAAGAGGTGTCAAACCAGATCCGCGAAATCGTTGCACCCGATTTAAAACGCCAACGCGCGACATATACAGAGTTATCCGACAAAAGAGTCAATGTGAAAGAGGCAATCAGCTTATATGACTCACTGGCGGATTTTGAAGCGCGCAAAAAAAAGCTCGTCGCAGAAGATACAACGGCGTCATCCAACTCGAACATTGGCACCGAGCTTCCGAAATCGGTCGTGGATGATTTTGCAATGACCTTTGAAGAAACGTTGAAGGAATGGCGGTTCCCGAATTCGGGGCGCGTTTATTTTGATATGAAGTCAAAAGATATGGTCATCGGCGGCAAAGACCGTATCGCCTACGGCAAAGGCTTGAGAGCGATCACACAGGCAGCGTTCTCAGTCAGTTTACTGAGATACTGTAAGAAACATGAAGGTCGTCACCCTGGTTTCGTTGCCCTGGATTCGCCACTTCTTTCCTACAAGGAACCTGATACCGCCGATGAAGATCTTAGTGACAGCGGTTTGAAGGAGGCCTTCTACCAAGACTTGAACAGTGCGAGCGAAGACAGGCAATTCATCATTATCGAAAATGTTCCACCGACCCCAGAAATTGCGCGGTCGGATCAAACCATCGAGTTCACTGGTTCCCTAGAGACTGGCCGGTTTGGACTGTTTCCAAAGTAGGATGAGCCGCGGCTAGCGAAGCTGAACGGCAGTTTAAGGAAGCGGCGTTGGCAAGAGCGCTGAATGTCGGGCTAGGGCCGAGAACTGCGGCGGTGCAGGGGTGAGGTTGCGGAAGATCTAAGTCGTTTGTGGACAATTGGGAGGCTTTGATTCATATTCAAATCATCAAATAGGGCGACCCTCCAGCCAAGAAGAACCGCCCTGAAGCCCATTTACTTCTTAGGCTTTTTGATCGTCTCAACAACGTGAGTTGACTTACGCTGTTGAGCCTTTTTGACCGTAGTGAAACGCCCAGTTTTAGCGCTCCGTCCGATCTTGCGGGTTCCCTTGGCCATTGGATTTCTCCTCTTTCCCAAAGAGACGAGACGGACCCGTCGCCCTCGACGCGGTGTTTCCACGCCAAAATGCGTTCCGAATCGAAGGTCCCAAAGTAACAATATGTTAGAATTGAATGGCGAGTCTAGCGGTTCAGCGTTGTCTGCGTACCACTGATGGTATCTTTCAGTGGTTTTTCGGGGAATCCAACGTGCGCACAGTTATCAATTTGTTGCGATTTTTAGATTGACATGGCTTGCATTCGTGCATCACGGTGATACATACCCCTTGACCGGAATGACCGAACGAGTGCCGATTAGTGGTGTATAAAAATGAACCGTGGAGTCCTGCAGATGCGACTGATTATCTACGCGACATGGCAAGAAGCCCAGCATTTTCTATCGTGTACAAGCTTCATTCGACTGAACGGATGGCCGAACGAAGCATCATCTCGTCAGATGTGCTCTATGTTCTAAAAAATGGATTTGTTCTGCAGAACGCAGTGTCGGCAGAGAAAACCGTAGGCTACTTCAAATACACCATAGAGTGCGTATCGCCCAATAGCGATGGGCGAACTGTGCGCTTGGTTGTCATACCAAATGCCAGCACGTGCAAAATAAAGATGGTTACTGTCATGTGGGCGGACGAAGCTCATGCCCGCGCAGGAACCTTAATGGAGGGAAGCAAATGAGCGAGTATCACTATACCGAGTGCGGCTTGCAGAACGTTTTCATTAGGGGCTTGGAACCCGTACTGGATGCAGACGGCGATCTTTGCATTGAGATTTCGGCTGTCAACTATCTCCACAATGCAATTGCCGAGGGTATCATTCGACATCCGTCAGCGATGAGCGGAGCCGAATTGCGTTTCCTACGAACTGAAATGGGCTACACGCAAGTAGAAATTGCAGGGCTTATTCACGCTGAAAGGCAGACAATTGGTAGGTGGGAGCGGGGCGAATTCCCAATTGATCCTTTGGCTGAAACAGTCATTCGGCAGCTAGCGGTCGAAAAGCTGCTGATCCCATACGAAGAGGGCCTGGAAAAGTTGGTTCGCAGCACTGAAAAGGGTGATGAAAATCAGCCGATCAATATTCAGGCAGACGATGGTCGCTACGAACTGATTGCCGCATAAGAGATCTCTTGATCTACCATCAGAAACCCTCGCTAAGCGGGGGTTTTTTGCCTAGTGGAACACGAATTAGTGATTATTGCCAATGCCGTCTGCGTAATTTAGCAGGCCCAAGTCTAAATACCATTTCGTGGATGAGCGTTTTTGGCCTCTCACACCGGTCCCCAACCCTAATACCCTGGAAAAAAATTAGAGTACCCCAGCTTCCATTGATCGTGGACTTTGTGCCATCGGTGCGAGACAAAGAGTTTTCTTGTAGCCCCGTGGCTGCAGCCAGGCGAAATGGTTTGCATGTAATAAAGTCATAGAAACTATTTTGAGAAGCACCAAATGGATATTGAGGCAGGAAAGCGCAATGAGTTGATCTCTCACTTGGGCGGCAGCTTCTACTGTATCGAGGAGTGTCAACTGACTCTAATGGGCTTCGATGAAGTACTAAGGGCCGACGTTGTCGCGGTTTCGCAATCTGAGACTGAGCCCTGGGTTCTGGCATTTGAAGTGAAGGAACCCACTGGAAAATGGGAATTCAAAAACTGGATCAACGCCCTGAGGCAGGCGGGTAACTATCCCAATTGCAGAGTGACAGATGAAAGAGCTGGATCTGTAGCTGGCAGCCTTATCAATGCATCCTTCTTATACCCAGGGCCCGACCTAAGGCCTTGGGGGAACCAGGATTTCCAAAGCATTCGGTTCTACAGAGGCTATGACATCGAGCCATTACGTGGGGCAATTATCCTTGCTCAACACTTCAAAGTTGGCACGGCAAGCTATGACAGCAAATCGTGCAAGACTTCGTTGAGGCTTGGCACGGATCCAATTTGGGACAGCCGATTGGGGTTTAGGAAGAAATCTGTGGGGCTGCTGGCAAAAAGACGGATTGGCTCCTCAAAGCGCGCGGTTGCCAATAACTAGCATGGCGACCGCACATTTGCGCTCGCTGTGAATGGCTGCAATGTGGGCTGCAAACGCAATATTCCAACGTCGTTCCGAGTGACCGCAATGGGCCGACCATGACAAATTGAATTTGAACTCGGTCCTTTTTCGCTCACGATAAAAAATCGCCTTCGCCGCTGGTGGTCAAATTCCAGCGTCCGTTTTATGGTCGCCGCTATCTCAGACAGAGGATGTTGATGTGGCCGGCTCAATAGTTGAAGAAGACCTGACAATCGAAGGCAACGTCAAGTCAAGCGGAGGAGGTGTTGACGTCAAAGGCAATGTGGTTGGGGATGTCAGCGCTGACTCGATTACTGTTCAATTGAACGGATCCGTCGCTGGCGCGTTGTCGGCCAAAAAGATCACGATAGAAGGCAAGCACAATGGCAGCCTAAAATGCGACGATCTGAAGCTTGCCTCGAGTTCAGTCGTTCAGGCTGATGTCGTTGCCCGGACTATGGAAACCGAGAGCGGTGCCAGGGTTGTGGGCAAGGTCGAAATCACCGGCGAACAATAGGGCCGTTTTAGCAGGGTTCTGTGGCAAGGACGGACATGAGTCTTTGCAATCGCCCGGCACTTGAAGAACCTTTGGTCGGCTTGCATCACGCTGTGATGTCCGCCGTCTGGAGAACCGATTTCCCAAACGCAAGTCGGATCTCATCGGCGAGCCGGATCATTTCCGGTATTCCGAGAGGCCAAGCTCGTCCCACATCCAGCTGAAATCATAGTCCGCAACGGGGGACCCTGTCTGCCGTGCGCTGCGGTTTTCGATTGTCTTCAGCCAGTCAATCACCGCTTTCTTGCCCTTGGAACTGCGAACGGCCTGGCGCGGGGTCTTGTCACCCAGCGCGGGGATCAGCTGGTCGAGCGTGTCACGGTAGTGGCGGTCGAGCTGCGCGTGAGCGAGTTGTCTGGCAAGGGCAGGGGGGATGTCCTCGTCTACAGCGGGTCCAGTCTCCGGGTTGTCCTCTGCCATCATCTGTTCGACGGTCTGGATCGCTGTCAGCGGCGGCTTCACCAGATCACCCAGCAGCTCAAGGATATATGCTTCGCCGCGTCTCGCACTGGCAACGGAATCTACAGACAGGGTCAGCGCCCTGCCTTTCAGGAATAGAGATCCGAGGACCGCAGCACCGGACATCGACTTGTCCAGGACCAGGCCGGTCGCGCGTCGCGTGCCGCTCGCGTTGTCCAAAGCTAGCCATGTCCATTCTTTCTGACCGGAGGCCACGAGTTCAGCGGCCTGCAACAGTCTCTCTGAAACTCGGTTTTGAGTAACCCCGGTGGCGAAGGGGAAGCGCAGCTCATGAAAAACCAGGTCGTCGCCATCGCTGTTGCTGATCTGAGGCAGTTCCGGGTCCAGCAGGCTTGGCAGATGTGCGAAGAGCCAGGCATTTGCAAAGAGTGGTACGGAGCGCCGTAGCTGATCCCGTGTCAGTCTTAGCTCATCTTCGGCGTTCAGTTTCAGGACGGTCCGAAGCCCATCTTCGAGCATCGCAACAGCATTTGCGTCGAACGGGAGCAGAGCGCCAGAGATTACGTTGTGATCGCCCTGCCTGACAACCCGAACAGCAATACGATCCCACTGTTGCAACATCTGCGTGGCGCTTTGCTCCCTGACAGTGACAGGGTCACCGTCCAAAAGCAGGTCCCTCAGCACCATTGATTTGCCCGGTACGATTGCGCTGACCTCGTAGAGGCTGACGGGGGCATCCCGCAACCCGGCGATGTAGGCGCGGGTCTGGGCGTTTTCCTTCGATCCCCGCTGCGTGAGATAGACATCGGCGGCGTTTTCATTGTCTGGTCCAAATGTCCTGCCCAGCAAGTCTTCCAGCCCGCCGCCCCACAAGACCATTGGCCAATCGTCGCCCAGCAGATCCCCCAGATCTTCGAAGTCGAGATCGAATGTTTCGAGAGCTGGCATGAAATGTTCATCCAGAACATCTGCAAGCCGCTCGTGCCAAACCTCGTCGCGGGTGATGAACCCTATGAGCCTGTCAAGATCATGTCCCATGGACCTGCGCCCTTCTTCATCAATTACCGAACAGGTGCGACCTAGCGCAGATTGCAGCCGTCAGCCAGATGTCAGACCAGCGTTGGTGCAGATTGCTTTGGTGGTCATGTAGCGAAGTGGTTATTGCCTGGGCTTTTGTACAAAGAGCTCCGTAAAGAGCGCTTGTGATCGGCGCAGCCCGTCCTCGGTCAACACCACCGACTTCACCTTGCCTTTAGGGTCCAGGATCAGCCCTTTCTGGTGCAAGCGATCGAGCGTGTCCCAATCGAACCCCTTCCAGGCACGCCGCTCGTCATGCAGCGTCAGCCAAAGCAACGCCAGAACTGCGTCATCCACCTTGTTTTCATCTATCGTCATGCCCACAAGGGACGCTATCAGGGCCGCGCCCGTCAACCCCGTTATGATACGACCAGAGCGCTTTCCATCGGAGCCCAACGTGACCCCTGATGGCTCAGCCTGCCTGAACGCGTCAAGGTTTGTTGCTGTCGATCCAGTGGGTCATCGTTTTGCGGTCACGATAACACTCATCCGGGACATCGCGGCGTTTGATCCGGGCAATACGCTCGGCGAAGGCCACTTGTTTTGAGCTCGGACGCGTGTCGTGATTGCGCGGCGCAGCAAGCTGGGTATCAATCCACGCGCTGATGAGCTTACGGTCCTGCTGAATCTCCCAAGGTAAGACGAGGTTCTGTTGCTCTGCAATCCGGCGGGCAAATGCGATCTGTTTAGGTGTGGCCGGCAGTGCAGTGGGTGTCTCAGAATCCGCGTAATCAAGCATGGAAATTCCCCTCAAGCAGCATGGGTCCAGATTAGAACAAACAGGGCTCAAAAGCAAGTATGTTGTGTCGACCGGGCTGTGATGCACCACATCTGGTATCTTGCGGTGAAACGAAGAGAGGGCTCTTTTTCAGAACGGTCCTGGCATGGGGATTGACGTCACAACTTACCCAACTGGCAGGCGGTGCCGAGTACGAATTGCAGCCGAGACGCATCCAGGCACTTGCCAAATCCCGAGCCTGTTGTCTCGTGCCCCAGTCCCTGGTTCCAGCCGGTGGGCCAATTTCGACATGCTGTAGTTCGGCGGGCCGCCCCGCAGCATCGTGAACCCCTCGTCAACGTCGGGAAAATTCTGACCTTCCTGTCAAAGCTCAACGATTGGGGAGAACCCGCCAAAGATCAGGCGCGTGCCGTCAAACGGCATTGGGTTTTTTACTGGGTCCATGCGGGGGTCTCCAGATTCCGGGTTTTCCATCCAGTCAGTCATGGTTTTCATCGCCGCGTCACGGGTTGTCTTGTCGGGCCATTCGACCCAGGACAAGACGATCGTCTCTTCGTCCCTGGCTTGCACGGCTCTGCGAAAGTCGGTGACCTTACCGTCAGGCACATCATCGCCCCAGCATTCAATCACCCGCGTTGCACCAAGGTCAGTGAACACGCTATCGGCCTTATTGGCGTGATCAATGAACTTTTGTTTGTTTGCTGTTGGCACAGCGATGACAAACCCATCTATGTAACCCATCCCAACTCTCCTCTCATTTAGATATCAGCAATCGTGGCCTTGAGTTTAGGGATGTCAATCTTGCGCATCGGCATCATGCAGCCGTAGCTCCTACAATAGTAATGAGGAAGCCGCGCGTGCCGCACGGCTCACATAGATCATTAGACAGGGCAGGGGCTCGACGCGCCAAAGCGCGCTCACCCCGGCCCTGACACTACACATATTGCGATAGCAGACCGCCGGGCGGTCTGCTGCGCTTGTTTTCCCCGAGCGTCAGGGGGCCGAAAATCTCTCGTATCTGATCCGGTCCAGGGGGAGGGCGCAAAGAGAGAGCCGCGCCAGGGCGCGGCTCACACTTCTCTTTCCATGCGCCTCAAGCAGAAATCGCGAAAATCCCGGTTCCTCCCACGCGCCGTGCGCGCGGGCCCCTCCCAAATTCGCCCAATTTCAGCCTGACCCCCAGTCCTCAGATCAGAAACGGATCTTTTCCATCGGCCCCCCTCCTTTCCGGGGAAAAACGCGGAGGGGTGCGGGTGTCGATGGCAGTCCATCAGGCCGTTTCCTTGGCCTGCTGTGTTCAAACGAAATCACACGCGGAGAGGTCGGGCGCAGATCGGCCACCGCATCACCACGAAAGAGAGATCAACAATGGTTATTCAGATTGCAGAAACAACCATGACGCAGTCGCAGGTTTGCGCGCGGCTGGCAGAACAGAATGACGCTTTCCGTCGCCGTGAACCCGCAGGCGGCAGCGGCCAGTGGGTCTTTACCACGGCGATTGACGATGAAGGGCCGGAGTTTTTGGCCGCGTGCCTTGAAGCGGTCCAAGCCTATGACGGTTTCACCAAGGACAACGACCCCTACGGCTCGCGCGAAATGGGCTTCATGGACGTGCAGGGCAAAACGGTCTGGTGGAAGATCGACCTTTATAACCGCACCTATGATGGTGGGGCAGAACACCCGACCTCGCTGGCTGATACGCGCCGCGTCCTGACCATCCTTTTTCCGAGCGATTACTGAGTTCAGCCCGGCCCAACGGGTTTGGGCTGGCCGCGCAACCCGCGCAGGAAAGGAGGTGAGAACATGAATCCATATACCATTGAGCGTCAACGCAAGTTGGCTTGGAAGAACCTCAAGAAGGGCGGCCTATCCGGCAAGATCGCCCGCGCCTTCTTGAAACGTCACGCCGCCGCCTAAGCGGCCTCGCTCTACCCCGAATGGGGTAGGGCACCCATAGCACAAAATTTCACCACCTGAAAAGGGTTACCCCTATGACCAAGCAAACGAAGATCACCGCGACCGAGGCCCGCTTTCCGCTGGCATCGCTGACGCTTTCGCCGATGAATCCGCGCCAGACCGTGCCGGAGGGTGAGATTATCGAACTGGCCGAGTCCGTCTGGACCGCTGGCCTGATCCAGAGCATTGCCGGTTTGGCCGACGACAAGGGCGGCGCTGAAATCGTCGCCGGTGGCCGACGCCTGCGCGCCCTGCAACATCTGGCTGAGAAACACCCGAACCTCGCCAGCATCCGCCCTGAACTGGCGAACCCATTGGTGATGATCGCGCCGGATGTGGAAACCGCTCAGACATGGGCAACCGCCGAGAACATCAGCCGCAAAGACCTGTCACCGGCAGATGAAATCCGCGCCTATGGTGCGATGGACAAGGCCGGTGCGCCCGCATCTGGCATCGCCCGCGCCTTTGCTGTGACCGAGGCCCATGTCTACAAGCGCCTGAAACTGGCAAGCCTGCCCGAACAGGTGATCGAGGCGCTGGCGGCAAAGGAAATCAATCTTGGCGAAGCAGCGGCGTTCACTATCTGCAATGATACAGACCTGATCCTTGAGGTTCTGGAACAGGCCCGGAAAGGCTACCTGTCCGAATACCAGATCAAGCACATGCTGAAACCGGATGCCGTCAATGTGACGGATCGGCGGGCAGTCTATGTTGGTCTGGACGCCTACAAGGCGGCGGGTGGCCGTGTTTCTGGCGACCTCTTTGCCGAAAAGACGTTGCTGGACGATGAGGCAATCCTTGACCAGTGCTTTGCTGACAAGCTGGCCGTTGCTGCGCGTACCATCCGGCAGGAGCAGGGCTGGAAATGGGCCGAGGTTGTTGGTGACACTCATTTCGGTGGTTACGACATCGAACAGATGAAATGCGCCCGCATCTATGCCGAGCCGGGTGAGCTGACCGCAGAACAGGCCGAGCGCTACGATGAGTTGGCCGAACTTGCGGAGGGTGAAGTGTTGGACGCTGCAGGCGAGGCTGAATTGCAGATGCTGCAAACCATCTTGGATGGGGCCTATTCGGACGTTCAGAAAGATTGTGCCGGGATCATCCTCTATGTCAGCAATTCCGGTGAGTTGAACGTCATTGAAGGTTTGGTCAAGCCGGAGGACAAAAGCGCGGCGGTCGAGGCAGGCGTGCTGGCAGTATCGAAGCACAAGGAGGACGTCAGTAACGTCGATGCGCCCGCAAAACCGCGCATGTCGCAGGCTTTGCAGGACGACCTCGCCCGTGTGGTCACAGGAGCGCGGCAACATGCGGCGATCAATAATCCTGATTTGATCCTGGCCTTGCTGGCGTTTCAGGTTTCGGGCGGTGCGCGATACAGCAGTCCCATCGGCTTGAGTGAGACGGATGTGCCGAACTGGCCGACGACGCAGGAGGCGGGCTACGCGCTGGATGAGCGGCTGACAACGCCAACCGAATGGGACGGTGATGCTTTTGACCGTGATCTGGCGAAGGCGTTCCGGGCCTTCCGCAAGAAAGGTGCCGACCACGTGCAGGCTGAGTTGATCCGCCATCTGACGGGTCTGTTGAGCGGCGGCGACAAGGTGCTGAAAGCGCTGATCGACAAGGAGGTCAAGACCGATATCCGTGCGGTCTGGACGCCCAATTTCGACAATTTCTTCAGCCGCATCGCTGGGCCATACCTCAATGAAATCTGGCGCACGGTTCTGGGTTTGAAGGCGGGCAACTATCAGGTGAACACTTTCGAAAGCCTCAAGGTTGGTGACAAGCGCAAGAAGCTGGACGCGCTGTTCAACGACCCCGACACCCGCGCAGCCATGCAACTGAGCAAGGCGGCGGAGAAGCGGATCGACACATGGCTGCCCGAGGACATGGGCTGAGCGACGGGGCAGGGTGCGCAAGCGCCCTGCCACACCGTAACAACCGCGCTGCAAAGTTGCGACGGGAGCAAGACTGCATCCGTGAAGGAGACAACTGGACCGCGCGGAGAGACGATGCAATGCTACGTTGATCCCAACAGTTCAGTGCAATCAAAAGAAGAAGCTGGAGGCGAGACCATGACCAAGACAAATGATTCCGGCAGCATCGGCAGTGCCGTGCAACGCGTTTGGAAATCGGCGCAACTCTATATCGGTTTTCACAAAGACCAGTCCGGGCGCAAGCGCGATCAGGCGAAGGTCTGGCCCCCAAAAAATGCCAGCGCGTCGATCCATTCCGATCCGAGCGAGCAGGAAACATTTCTTGTCGTCAAGAGCGCTAACAAGTCGGCCAGCGAAGACGTTCAAATCAAGGTTCGCGCCGATAAGATCGTGCTGCGCCGGGATTGTGAGGTCTGTTGGCAGGGCGTTCAGGTTGACGCCTACTCTGTCATGGTTCGCACGGCTGACGATGTTTATATCAAGATCGGACATGACGGGTCGGTCACGCGTCAGACCGAGGCTGACGAAACCACCGTAGACGCCGATGGGTCGGTGTTCAAACGGACTGACTATGCGGAAGCCCATATGTCTGGCGACGGTGTGACAGTCTCCCGACGTACAGCATCCAACGTCAGTGCCATCACCGAAGATGGCGTGCTCAGCAAATCTCGTGACGGGTAAAAGTTTCCTATTCCCCTTTACTTTCTAATTCTCGTTCGTGGTGAGAACAACTGGCCCGCTTCGGCGGGCTGTTTTTTGACCGTCAGAGCAGTGTTTTCGCCCCGTGGCATTTCCGGTTGGGGCCAGAGATTTGCACAAATCCCCGGTACCGTCTTCGGGCTCGGTGCCGCCACTTGACGGATGACAGGCAGCGCAGTTGTTGCCGCCTGCTGTTTTCGAACACGGCGCCGCTCTGTGCAGTATGTCGGGGCCGGTATTTGATGAGACGGGTGCAGGGACGCATGCCGCAAGTCATGTCTGAACTGACCCCCTTTGTTTCTTATTGATGGGCTTGTCGCAGATCGCGGCCAGTGCGTTCCCTTCGCTGCGCTCCGGCAAGCAGAAAAACGGTTTCCACGCGACGCGCGGACCCTCCGAGTTTCAGCTTGCGCCCTGTCCTGGTGCGATCGGCTCTTTTCAAGCCATCGAAACAAAGGAGATCACGACATGACCACTTTCGTCCTCACAGTTCCCGTCACCTACAAAAAAGACGGCCAGGATCACACCAGCTTTCGCCGCGTTGGCGCAGTGTTCGAAAACACCAAGAACGACACCGGCGAAGTCTTCCTCTCCATCAAGCTCGACTTCCCCGTCGCTGTTACCGAGCTGGCGGCCTTCCTGCCCAAAGCCAAGGAATCCGAGGAAGGGGGTGATCAAGTCTAAGCCCCACCGGGCCTTGGGGGCGGCGGAAACGCCGCCCCTCTTCGCGTGCCGCGACAGCCTTCCGGTTTGGAAGGCCGCTGTTCAGTGTTGTGAGATCGCGCGCAGGAGGCGCGGATCGCATGATCCGGTCGACGGGGCAGGGGATCAACGGGCTGCGCCCTCTCACCCCAGCCCCGGCATTCTTTCCTTTTGTGATCGCTGCCCGCCTGGGGGCGGTCAGCTGCGCTGTTTTTCCCCGAGCGTCAGGGGGCCGAAAAGCTCTCGTATCTGATCCGGTCCAGGGGGAGGGCGCAAAGAGAGACCCGCGCCAGAGCGCGGCTCCCATTCCTCTTTCCATGCGCCTCAAGCAGAAATCGTGAAAATCCCGGTTCCTCCCACGCGTCCCGCGCGGGCCCCTCCCAAATTTGCCCAATTTCAGCCTGACCCCCAGTCCTCAGATCAGAAACGGATCTTTTCCATCGGCCCCCCTCCTTCGCGGAGAGAAACGCGGAGGGGTGCGGGTGTCGATGGCAGTCCAGCAGGCCGTTTCCTTGGCCTGCTGTGTCCACAGCAAACCGCAAGCGGACAGGTCGGGCGCAGATCGGCCACCGCATCACCACGAAAGAAAGGCCAAACATGGCTGATATCGTCATCCAGAACCCGAACGACCCCGCCTATTGGCAGAAGGTTCAGCACAACGCAGCCCATCGCAAAGCAATGACAATGGTCCGGCAAGGCTTCGCCGCCACCAATTGCGGCATGGTCTATGAGGCATGGGTTGCAGACCTGATGGACTTGGTTCGCAGCGCCGCCCGGAATGCCGAGTTTCTCAATGATCCCGTACGTTACCAGTCGTTCCGTGAAGACTGCGCCGCTTTCATGAAAATGCCAGAAATCGCAACAGAGGATCACAAGGTGCTTTCGCGGGCCGCTTTCGTTGCCATCAATGACGCAGCACAAGCGCTTTACGGCCAACCCAAATCATGACACCCGCCGTCACTGATTTTGTGCGGATCATCAACGCGCTTGACCCGTCCAAGCACCGCAGCGAGGTTTTCCGCGATTTTTGCGAATTGTCCTATTGTGCACTGGCAAAACGCGCCTGCCCTGATGAAACGCAAAGAGACGCCCTTGAGGCGCAGTATATAGAGGTGGTCGGGCGCTATCGCAACAAAGACGACATTCGCCGGATGCCGGAATTACTGGCAATTATGGCGGGTACGATCGGCAGCGGCGGGTGCGATTTTCTCGGAATGGTGGCGGGTGAACTTGGCGTTCTGGACGCCAAGCTAGGACAGTTTTTCACGCCCTACGAAGTGTCGCGCATGATGGCGGAAATGACCTTGACCGATGCCAAAGTGACCATCGAGGCAGAAGGGTTCATAACGATTGATGAACCCGCCGCCGGGGCAGGCGGCATGTTGCTGGCCGTGGCCGATACTATCGAAGGTATGGGGCTGGAACTTGAAACAAGTGTCTGGTTCCGTGCAACCGAGTTGTCACGTGCGACCTACCACATGGCCTATTTGCAACTCACTGCGCGCGGGCTGGCCGGGCAGGTCATTCATGGCAACAGCCTCAGCTTGGAGACCTACACCGGCGCATACACCGCTGCCGCACCGGTGTTCTTTGCCGCCAATGGCGATCCCTTTGCCAAGCAACGCGCCGAGCATGAAGCGCAGACCCAAGCCGCCGCTGAAAAGGCCGCGCAAGACGCGGCGGACCGCAAAGAGCGCATCAAAGAGCTAGGCGATGGCCCGGCAATCCAAGGCGACCAGCTCAGCCTCTTTTGAGGCTGAGCTAAGTCTTGTCTCTCAGTTTCGACAGGTCTGGATAGCTGACCCCGCAACGGTTGTGCAGGGCCAGCCCGTTCTTTTCGCGGGGGCAATCCTTGGCGATGATGTATCGCGCCTCGGGCAATGACGTGCTGGCGCCGACCATTTCAATGAACTGATCTTTTCGATATTGGCCGTACCGTCCGCAAACATCACATTTGAGCCGGACAATATCCAAAGGGTAATCCCACGCGCGCAATGTCAGCCCTTTCCCTGGCTTGTTCAATCCCAACAGCCTTCACTGACCCAAGAGTGACGGAATGTCCCCTCCGTTTGCGGGGCCGAGGGTTACCCAGTCTGGTCAATTTCAACCTTGGGCGAAATTGGCCTGACCGGAGCAGGCTGTAAGCAGAGACACCAAATATCTCAGCGTCAGCCTGTGGGTAACCCTCGGTCAGCGGTGCCTTGACCGCCAGCGTGACGTTTGAGCGTCGCACAGACCAAACAAAACGGGATCAGTGTACTTGTTCGCGCTGCATCGTTGTTCGGATCATCTTGGCAATTTCCTTATCGTTTTCCAACATGACTTGCCGGAACAAACGTCCGACGTTCACACTCGCTCTTAGCGGTTGGGGGACACCTGCCAGCAAATCCAGCAACTCCCTTTCGACATGACCGCCTTCCGGTGCCGAAATCTGAAACCGGATAGGGGTACGTTCAATTTTTTGTTCCTTGGTAGTGCTTTTGCGTTTGCTCATTGTGCGCCCCCATTCAAGTTGTTGCGGATCATCACGGCGATTTCTGCATCATTGTCCTGCAGGACCTCTTTAAAAAAAGCGCCAAGGTTAAAGTTCTTCTGGAATGCTGCAGGTATGTTGCTGCGGACCTCTTCCAGTGCTGCCGCAATCTCACTCCCGTCTGAAGTAGAAATTTGAACCCTGATTGGTTGACCTTCGGCGCTAAGCTCACTGGAACGGGCAGGGGCCTTTTTCTTTGGCGGTGTGTCGACTGGTTTAGGATTTTTGGGTTTCGTCGCCTGCTCTTCGGCAGGTTCGGGCTTCGGTTCAGCCGCCTGTGTGGTTTGTTCCCGCTTGTTCAGATCCGTCACCGTCGGCGCGATATCAGATGCGGACCCTGCAAGCAGGCTGTCTATGCTCTTAGGCCGCGACATGCTGGACCTCGCTTTCCTTGAGGGCATTCAGCACAAAATCTGCATTGCTCAACGCTTTGTTGCAGCGATCCGCCATGCGGCGCGCATTCGACCTGGCCGTTTGCGTCTCAGCCTGTTCCTTGGCTTCTTCAGCAAAGCCCATCAACCGCCCGATCGTTGTCCCGCTCCGAAGCGCGTCATCCATGGCGGCTGTGTCGGCGATTCCGCCGACACAGCGGAACCGCTTTTCCAGCGCCTGCTTGCCTTTCTGAATACCGGCTGACTGCGCGATGGATTGCCGGGTGAAGACGATCCGGAATTTGTCTTTCGCATCAGCCGTGCTGCCGATCTGCTTCAATGCAGCTTCACACGATCTGTATGTGACCATGATTGGATTGTATTCCGCCGATGAGCCATCAGACGGGCACAGCACCATGTCTGCGACAGCCATCGCCATAGCGGCGGTCATGCTGGGTTCGCCCTTGGTGTCGATCAGCAGATAGTCGAAGCCACCGGCTTTTTCCGCCTCAAGGATGTGGGCATAGGCCAGTCGGGCATTCTCAGCATCATCCTTGGAAAACTGCCCGGCCTCGATCAGAAGTTCATCGGCGGGGATCGGTTCCAGTCCGTTGTTCGGATTCAACCATTCCGAGAGTGTACCTTGCGAGTCTAGGTCGAGGACACGCACCCGTTTTCCCTGATGGTGCAAGGCGGAGGCAAAGGCGACGAGCATGGAAGATTTCCCAGCCCCGCCCTTGGAGTTTACAGCGGCATAGATTTTCAATTTGGTCTCCGGGTCTGCGCCCGAAAGCCACGCCGCGCAGCGGCGTGCCACAACCGGGCTCGCGATTTCAAGTTATCACGCGATCCCGCACCCGCGCTGATCTCAACGCTATTGCTTTTCTAAGCAATCATCAAGAACCAACCACCTAGAAGGCCAATTTGCTATTGTCAGCAGGCATTTGCCACGTGCCCAGTGGTTTGCGATGGACTGGCAATTGCCGCTTGTATTCTGCATGGTGCCAGTTGCCGTCTGGCAATCACAACCTGCCAAAAGGCGGCAACACAAAGACTATTGCCACCGACCCGTTGCCAAGCGGAAAATGGTGAGCGGCATGGGGCAAATAGTCGAGTCTCCCGCACCAGATCGACCACACTATACGCTTACTTTGCGGGATTATGGAGAATGTAGTACCCACATTCTTCTGGACTTGCAGTCGACCACCTTTTCTACCTACACTTGAACCTACATATGCGCGGCCTGCGGGGGCCTCGCCCGATTTCTGATCGAGGAGAGCCGCCCCGATGCCGTCTGGCATTTCAAAATCCGTCGTAAAATCCATGCGCTTTGACGAGGACGAATGGGCGTTCCTTGAGCAGCGTAGGAAGGTTTTGCAGCTGCGCAGCGTTACCGGTTTGGTGCGTATGTGCCTGCGTGTGGCTTTTGGCATTCCAACGAAAGAAGAGCTCGTAGCCAAGAAGTTTAATGCGCACCTGGTGCAGCTGGTTGGTATGGCGAACAACCTCAATCAGATGACCCGTGCGGCCAATGCCGGCAAGTTTCGGCTCAACAAGCACACCGAAGATCAGCTTGAGGCGATGAAGCTGGAAGTGCGCGCCCTGCGCCAGCTGTTTGAAGACTATTCCGATGCGGCCCATGAGCGGTCTTTGACCCGTGCGCTTGAGATTGAACGGCTGGCTGAGAAACAGCGTGCGGCGCGTGTATCGCCGAAGGTGAAGGTCAAAACATGACCAGCCTGACAACGGCATATGACCCGGCTTGGGATGCGCTCTTTGGAGAGTTGCAGCTCATTCCGAACCTGAAGCCGCGGCATGGTCAGAACCCCGCGCGTTCGCGGCACCGTCCGGCACATCGACAAAGCGCATCGAGCGGGCCAGCCGGCATGATCGCCAATACGCTTCTGACCAATCAGGCTGTGGTGAAAATTGTCCGCAGTGGTGGCATCACCGCGTCCGGCCGGCTGGGAGGCCAGCTATCTTACATCACCCGCAAAGGCACAGTTGAGATGGAGCGGGGCGACACCGGCGAGCTGACGCATGGGATGGAAGCGCTGCGGGATGTGCAAAGTGAGTGGGCGAAGGATTGGGCCCGAATGGATACGCGCACAACAAACTACACCTATCACATGATCCTGTCTTACCCGAAGGATACAGACCGGGAAGCGGCCAAGCAGGCCGCGCGCAGTTTTGGGGAGCGGCTGACCAACGGTGAGTTTGGCGATCGCTACAAATACGTGATGGCCCATCATGACGATACGGGCCATCCGCATACGCATCTGATCATAAGCCGGGCAGGGGCATCGCGTAAGGCTCTGCACCTTGGTCGTTATGGCATCACGATGCAGGATCTGCGCAATCTGCAGGTCGAGACAGCGCGGGACGTTGGCATTGTCCTGACAGCGACCAGCAGGTTCAGCCGCAATCTGCGCCCCGAGCGGGACAGCAGCGCGCGCATCCATGCGCGCCGCGATGGTCGCGATCTGCGCGAGCGTCCAGCCCCAGAGCAGCGCAGCGGGTTTCCATTCTTTGGTGTCGGTCGACAACGGCCGATCACGCCGGACCAGCTACAGACGATGAAGGATCAGCGGAACGCGGAATATGCCGCCCTTGGCGAAACCCTCCAGTCGCATCAGGCCGGGATGGGTCAGGGCATTTTCACAACCCAATACCCAGGGCGAGCCGAGACCTTGGGCACTTTTTCAACGGCTGTACTCGGCGCAGCCAAAATCCTGTTGCGGGGCGGGGTTCTCAGATCAGAGGAAATCGACATGAATACGCAAGTCGCCAACCAGATGGACCCGGCACAAGCCCCGGCCATCGACAGTGAGATGAAAGCCATCGGCAGCGACATCCGCACCTTTATCCAGGGCATGACGGACAAGGCCGAAGCCATGGAGGACGAGGACAAGCGCAGCCAGACAGAGGCCGCGATTTCTCGTGTCCTGCGGGACTATGAGCCGCTTATGGATGAAGAGACCAGGACGTTCTTTGGCAAGCGCCTGGAACGCGACGATGAGGTTGAGGTGGGCCGCGATGACGTTGATCCGACACGCCAGCGTCGTGCAGCAGAACGGGACGCAGCCGATCCCACGCGCACCCAGCCTATCGGACAAGAGCGGGGAGACCCACGCGCTGATGCAAACGATCCACGCAGCGCGGCCACCAATGCGGTGCTGAAAGATGCCGACCGGCAAGTGGCCGAGCGGTTCGAAGCGATGGGCATCAATGGCGATCTGGTCTTGTCGCGCATCCGCAATGGCGCTGATGTAGACCGGCAGACGCGCGAGAACTGGTTCGAACGGGACGTGCGGACCTTGGCGAACGCGCATTCCCTCAGCGAGAACCAGGCGCGGGTCGACATGAAGACCGCGTATAAGGATGCTTCTGAGATCTACCGTGATGCCCGTGGCGAGATCCGCGACATCAACCGGGCCTTTGCCGAGGGCAGGGGAGAAGACTTCCTGCAGGAGAAGATCAAGACCGGCGTTCAGGATGAAATCCAGGCCATGAAGGGGCAGGGTTTTGATCGGGCCGCGATTGGTGGACGTTTGCTTGAGATTGAGGACCGGGTGCAGGAGCGTGTGGCAGGCCGCGCACCGGATCGTGTTGAAGGCGAAGCGCGACCGGGCCGTGAACAGCAAGGGCAGGCCCCAAATGTCAAAGCCATCAGTTCAGCCCCGCAACGTCCCGACCTGGACGCGGGCGTGCGCGGGCAGATCGTCAATGCCGGGTCTGCGCTCTACAAAGACGACGAGAAAGACAGCCTCTCGCCATATGTCGATCTGAAGGTGGATGGGCGCGACAAGCCTTTCCGCGTCTGGGGCGTCGATCTGCCCGACCTGATGCAGCGTGAAAATCTCAACATCGGTGACACGGCTACGCTTGCCCATGACGGGTACAAGAGAGTGACGGTCAGCAAGGTCGATCCAAAGACCGGCGAAGAGAAGAACATCGAGGCAAACCGTCGTGCCTGGAAAGCCACCGACATCGAGCGCGCACCGCGTGAGGCACAACGTGGGCTTGAACCACTGCAAGAGGCTGCGCGTATCAAAAGGGATGCGTCCCCTGAACGGCCCGAAGAAAAAGGCCAGCAGGACCGTACGGTCCGCCAGGAGGTCTCCGTTGAAACCGGCGTCACGGGTGTCATCGTAGATGCCAAAGAGGCTCTGGTGCGCCCCGACGATCCGAATAGCAAATCTTTCTATGTGGATATGAAGGTCGAGGGCAAAGATGAGCCGGAACGAATCTGGGGCACCGCTCTGCAAGACCAGATGACCCGCAACAACATCTCTATCGGTGACAAGGCCACGTTCGTCAAAGCGGGCAAAGAAGAAGTCACCCGGTCACGCCGGAACCCGGAGACCGATGAGCCGGAGCGCGTCAATGTCACCCGCACGGCCTGGGATGTTAGACACGTCGATCGACAGATTGACCGTGATCCGGTCGTGCAAGATCAACGGCGTCGGGAACGGGAAGAACGCGCCAAAGGTGATCGAGGTCTCAGCCGATGAGCCGTCATCTGGAAAGCACGCTCAATCGGGTGTTCGGAGGGCAATTGCTCTCCGATCCTCTCCTGTCTGAAATCGTCCTGAATCCGGATGGCAGAATCTGGATCGAGCTCAGTGGTGAGCCTGCCATGCGCCAGCTGGACCAGCCTATGGGTGAGGATGATGCAGAGGCGCTTGCACATGACCTGGCTGGCGGTAATCCCATTTCAGAAAAAACACCGCTGGCCGGGTCGCAGTTTGAAATCGACGGGTCATTGTGGCGGGCGCAGGTCGCGGTCAAACCTGCCGTTGAGGCTGGCGTAGCATTTGCCTTGCGCCGGGCCGTGGCAAAGCAACTTTCGCTCGATGATCTGATGCAGGGCTTGCCTGACCTGGACGCCAACATGGGTGATCTGAAATCCGGCGTTGATCCCGCCGATGAAGCTGTTTTCGACGCCTACGAGAACAAGGGTTTTGGTGATTTTCTGCGAATGGCCGTCAAGGCCAAATGGAACATCCTGCTATCGGGCGGGACATCCTCCGGCAAAACGACCTGGTTGCGCGCCTGTCTTGGCGAAGTCGACCATTCAGAGCGGATCATGACCATTGAAGACGTGCTGGAGATCCGACCCAGCCAGCCCAATGCGGTGTCTCTGGTGGTAAACAAGAACGCATCGAGCAGCGATCTTCTGAAAGCCTGCCTGCGGTTCCGGCCGGAACGGATCATCATGGGGGAGCTGCGCGGTGCGGAAGCCTATGATTTCCTGTCCGCCGTCAACTCGGGCCATCCGGGTGGGATCTCGACCTTGCATGCGGCCTCGCCGGAATCTGCGCTTTCTCGTTTGGCGTTGATGGTAATGCAGGCAGATACCGGGCTGACCTATTCCGAGATCCTTGAATATTGCCGCTCAATGATTGATGTGATTGTGCAGTTTCGGAAGACCGGGGACCAGAGGCGACCAGTTGCTGTCAGGGTGCTCAGGGAGAAAGCGGTACAGGTTTTTGAAAGCCCGTTGGGGAAGTGGTCGAAGTAGGTTTTCTGGTCGCGCAGATCGCTCGTATGGCCGAGCTGACGTTCAAGCAACCTGCGGAGAATGGCCGCAAGGAGCCCATTTCCCGGAATTTCTGTGTCGCAGCGAATGGCCGCTGTCGGGAAAGTGAAGTCTCTACATGCTTGGACGGTGAATGAGCTACCCCGCGCAGCAGGATAGCTTAGCGACGTCCTTCTCGAATGTCTGCGCCGCCAATTTTAGCCCCTCGACGGTCGTGAGATACGGAAAGATCATCGCGCCCAGGTCGTCGTAGGTCATACCCATTTTGAGCGCCATTGCTGCCGTCTGGATACTATCTGCGCCTTCCGGGGCTATGATGTGCGCCCCAAGGAGCTTCTTGCTTTGCTTATCCGCAATCAGCTTGATCAGACCGCGCGTATCGCGTGCAGCCAATGCGCGGGGGACATGCTCTAAACCTAAAACCGACGTGACCACCTCATGACCAGCAGACTTGGCTTGTGTCTCGGTAAGGCCAACACTGGCCACCTGTGGGTCAGAGAAGACCACGGCAGGCATGGCGCTATTGTCATAGCTCAGGGTGTTTCCGTTCATCGCGTTTTTTGCCGCGAGCTTCGCGCCATAAGCTGCCATATAGACGAACTGATCTGCCCCGGTCACATCGCCTGTGGCGTAAACTCCGTCCCGTGTGCTGCGCATCTGCGGATCGATAACAATCCCGCCCCGCGCATTCGTTTCAATGCCGACAACGTTAAGTGCTAAGGAGCCAGTGTTTGGGGTACGGCCCGTCGCCAGCAAGAGCTTTTCGGCTTCGATCCTGACCGCAACGCCGTTATGTGCGGCGTGCAGGGTGACGCCCTCGCCTGACTTTTCAAACCTGTCATATGCCAGCCCGTCCAGCACTTTAATGCCCTCATCGGCAAAGGCTTTTGTCAGGGCTTCGCTGACTTCCGGTTCGGCCTCCGGCAACAGACCACGACGCGTAACGATGGTCACTTCGACGCCAGCTCGGGCGAATATCTGAGCAATCTCGACGCCAATATATCCGCCACCCATCACCATCAGTGATTTTGGGAGTTGCGCCTGTTCAAGTGCCGAGGTGCTGTCCAGAAAATCGATGTCATCCAGTCCAGGGATATCTGGGACATGAGGCGAAGACCCCGTTGCAATGATGACTTTTGGCGCGCGGATGGTGCGGTAACCGACCTTTAAGGAGCCACCTTTGGCGAAACTCGCCTGACCTTCAATGTAAGTGACGCCCTCATAGTTGGGCAAAACATCGACGTATTTTGCCGCGCGCAGATCATCTACCAAGGCTTGCTTTTGGGCCACCATTGCCGCCCAGTCCATCACTTTTACCGTAGCTTCCACGCCATCAAACCGATCAGCCCCTTTGGCCGAGTGCAGTGTTTCCACAGCGCGGATCATCGCTTTGGAGGGGACGCAGCCGACATTGACGCAGGTGCCGCCAATGGTACCAAAGCCAATGAGGGCAACTCGCGCACCGTCTTCCGCTGCGGTGATTGCAGCGGAAAATCCAGCAGACCCAGCACCAACAACTGCGAGGTCAAATGTATCGGTATCGCCCGCGTTTGGGTTCAGTAAATCAAGCATGATGTTTGGTCTTTCAGGTTCAGGTTTTCCGAACACGGCGGATGACAGCGTAAATCGTGATCAGCACGAACACAGCGAGCGCAGGCAATAGAACGTAATCCAGATAGCCGACGACAGCCGACAGCCCCACCACGCCAAAGAGCACGACCAGAACAGGCGTGAAGCAGCACAGCGCGGCGATCACCGTGCCAACAATGCCCGTCTTAAGGAGTCTGTCGTTCACTTTGGCCGTCCCTTTCAAACTCTTGGTTGTGACCGCGCAACCGCACGAAACTACGCGCCGCTAAGATCCCGATCCCGCCAAGCGTTGCCAGGAGGGCTATGGTCAGCACATTGGCACCCGTCAGAAAACCAGCCGTTCCGAAAAGAGCGGTTCCTATCAGAGATGCCTTTCCGCCGCAGTAGATTACGACAACCGGTGCCGCGACGATGAAGGACAGCAGACCTCCTGTTGAGCTATCTTTCATATGCGGCTCAGGAATTGCCGTCGTCGGACATAAGCTCAGCTTTATAGCCCGCAGAAGTCGAGGCGAACGCGATATCTTCTGCACTGGCGATGGCGTCATCAAAGATAACCAGCGCCGTTCGGGTTTCGGCATCAGCGGTCACGGTTACAACTCCATCGACCCCGCTCATCGCCGATTCAACGATAAAGGGGCAACTTGCACAGGTCATGCCGGGAACAGAAAATGTTACTGTCTGCTCAGCCGCAAAGACAGGGGCGGCGGCCATAAAACCAATCAAGGCCAAAACGGAAGTGTGGAGTTTCATTGTATGTCCTTTCACAGACCAAGAAGAATGGGGGCAACGACCGGCGCGATCCAGTTCCAGAACAACGCGATCACGATAAGAATTGTTGATGCCCAAAGCGCGGATTTAATCAATCGGTTGGGAAGTGGCCGCGCGCAGGTTTCGCCCTCTGCGCAGACCTTGGGCTTGCGGTAAACCATCCAATAGCCATAGCCGAGAAATCCCAGCGTGATCACGATGAAGATGGGCTTGTAGGGTTCAAGCGCAATCAGATTGCCGATCCATGCACCAGACACGCCAAGACTAAACAGGATCAACGGAACAATGCAGCACGTTGAGGCGGCAAGTGCACCAAGGACACCACCCGCTGCAATCATGCGCGCCTTGCGGCTGTCAGGATCGCTCTGGTTTAGGTCAACGTCGATTGTGTCGGTCATGCAGGCACTCGCAATTCAGGTTTCTTGATGTAAGATGCGGTCTGTAGCCACTACAGAAGCAAGAGGATTTTCGATGTCCGACTTCACGAACGCGCGAGGCCATCCAATTGGCGAAATGTCCAGGCGCACCGGCGTGAATATTGAAACGATCCGCTACTACGAGCGCATCAAAATCATGCCGCAGCCGGATCGCACGGCAGGTGGCAACCGCCAGTACAATCACGACCAACTCAAACGGCTGTCTTTCATCAAGACCTCGCGTGAGCTTGGGTTCAGCATTGATGAAATCCGCGCGCTGCTGGAAATGGTGGACCGGCAAGATTTCACATGTAGCGAGGTGCATGGCTTGACCATTGGCCATTTGGCATCAGTGCGTGAAAAGATCAAAGGGCTGCGGAAGTTGGAAAAGGCGCTTGCCGGAATGGCGGCAGAGTGCAGCCAGGGTGATTTGCCAGAGTGCCCGATCCTGGAGACGCTGTTTGAGACGCGCTGAATATGGCGAACAGTAAAAAATGAGTGGAGCAGCAGACTTCCGCTTCGCGCACTTTTTGCCTGATGCTGCGCCTAGCTTGAAGGAGTGTAATCTTCGTAGCGCTGACATTCGTCTCTACTGATGGTCGAATCATCCAGAAATGAATCGGATGGATTCAGACAAATTGAAATATGCTTGCACGTTACCGTGCGTAACAGATGCTTAGACCCTGCGAGCGCATCGTGGGAAAGTCGCTGCCTCTTGATATTGGATAGAGGCGCAAGGAGCATCACCGGCGATTCTTGACCTAAAGGCAGGCGGTTTTGTTGGGGTTCACACGCTCCGCGCCTTGCCCACGCCATTCATGGCGTTCAGGATTGAGCAATACTCAAGACCGCCATCTCCAGGGCACGCAGCAATAAGATTGTCGAGATTGTCCCTCAGGCGCAGAAGACCGTCTATTCTGGTCTGAACATCCTCGCGTTTCGCACGTGCGCAAGCCTGCACAACGCGGCACTCTGGGTTGGGTGCCTGTTGCAAGTCCAGCAGCTCTGCTATCTCGGACAGCGAGAATCCAAGTTCCTTGGCCCCTGAGATAAACTTTAGCCTGCCAAGTGTTTCGCCGCCATAGTCCCGCGCGCCTTGTGCCGGACGGGGTGGCTGATCAATCAGACCTTTGCGTTCATAGAACCTGATGGTCTCGATTCCAACGCCCGCTTCCCGTGCGGCTGCGCCGATGGTCGCCGTTGCCATATCCAGTCCCCTTTTCGAAATGCACTCTTGACTCCGTACTATGATACGGAGGTTAGACAGGATCAACAGTTGCTGCGCGGGTAGAACATGGTCGGACGATTATTCAGACGCTGGCTGTTGCCGGTTCTTGGTGCGGCGCTGGCGCTCTGGCTTACATTCCTGCTCTATGGGAGCCTTGATTTCGCGCGGTTTCTTGAGGGCTTAAGCACAGCCAATCCGTTCTGGCTGGCGATCCTTGCCGCAACGATCCTGCTCGAGCAACTTTTGAGCGGCTGGAAATGGCGGCAAATCCTCTATGACGTCAAGCCGGTCGGTACGATCAGGCTGACCGGCGCATTGTTGGCCGGTTACGGTGCCAACGTGTTGGTACCGCTTGGGATCAGCCCGTTAGTGCGGGCCTGGCTGGTCGCCCGAATGGATGGGCTAAAAATGGCGACCGTGCTATCCACCACGATCATCGCGCGTTTTCTCGACGGAGTCGTATTTGCGTTGTTCGCCGGTGTCGTGGCCATGGCCGGGCGCATCCCGCAGATCGAGGGTGATCTGCGCCTTGGCCTCAGTGTCGCAGGCGGCTTGAACCTGCTCCTGTTCGGGGGCTTCCTCTGGGCGCTCTTTCGCTTCCGGGTGCTGTTTGCCCGCGAGGGGCCGCTGATTTGCCGCGCTTTCGACTGGGTAGCGGCGCGCATGGGTGCCTGCGGCGCGGGCCTTCGAGGCGCGCTGTGCGACGGCATCGTGTGGCCGCGCGACAGCATGCGCCGCGTCAAAGCCATCGTTGCGGCCATCCTGAGCAAGGTGGTAGCGGCAACGCATTTTCTCTGGGCCGGACTTGCCGTCGGGATTGTCCTGACGGCATGGGATTATTTGTTCCTGATGGTTTTTGCCGGGTTCATCATGGTGATCGGACGTTTCGTGCGCGTTCCCGGCAGCTTCGTCTTTGGGGCGGGATTTGTGCTCAAGGCGATTGGTGTGGCTGACGAAGAGGCCCTGCTAATGATCCTCTTCAACTACGTCACCACGATAATTCTTGTCGTCGGCATCGGACTTTTGGTGCTCTGGCAATCGGGCATCGATATACGGCGCGCGCGCCTTGAGGCCGGGGAAGCCAATGCCGGGGGCTGAACGCGACATGATCGTTCGCCGCCGGTTCTGGCGCATTGCCGGAGCGGGTGCCGCGTTTCAAGGTGGGTCGGCGGCGGTGGACAGTGCGACGGTGGTGGCCAGCCTCGTTCACACCCTGACCGGCAGCGCACTGGCCGTGGGCTACGCAAGTGCAGTGCTGCGACTGGGCTGGGTGCTGACGCAGCTTCCCGTTGGATACCTGGCTGATCGCGCGACCCGGCGGATGCCCTTCTATGTGGTCGGTGCCTATGGCCGGGCGCTGGCCACAGCGCTGATTGCGGGGCTGCTTTGGTGGGGTGCTGATTGGCCACAGGTCGACTGGCCACCCGTGCCGCTCATCACCGGGTTTCTCGTGTTGTGGACGGTCTATGCTTTCGTCAGCGGCGTCGTCGCCGTTCCTTACAACGATATTGTCGGTCGCGCGATCCCGTCAGGGAGACGCAGCCGGATGCTGGCCTGGCGGTTCTTCGGAGGCGGGCTCTTGGCCATTCTGGTCGCGGGCATTCTGCGGCTGGCGCTCGAGGCCCTGCCTCCACTGCGCGCCTATGCTTTGATCTTTGCCGTTGGCGCGGTGTTGATGCTGATATCGTCAACCTTGTTCGTTTCAGCCGGTGAGCCAGAGATGCCATCGCAAAAGCCACGCGCCGCAACAGGTGGCATGGGGGACTTCCTGCGCGAAGGCTTTGCAACTCTGCGCCACGACCGGAGGTTTCGTCTCTTCCTGATCTTCCAATGGCTGGGATCAGCCACGCTGATGGCGCTGCCGTTCTATGTCGTCGCGGCCAGCGGGGCCGGGCTGGGCATTGCCTCGGTCGGAACGCTTCTGGTCACACAAACCGCCGGGGCGCTCACCTCCAATCCGGCCTGGGGCCGGATCGGCGACACAATGGGCAAACCGGACCTGCTTAGAATGGTTGCAAATCTGCGGCTCCTCCCTCCAGCATTGGCACTCCTGTTGGCCGTATACGGGGGTGGCATTTTCGGCTTTTCGGTTCTGTTTTTCATAATTGGCGCGATGATGAATGGCGTAACAATCGGGTATCTCGGCTTCCTGATGGAAATCTCGCCCGGCGACCGTCGCCCAGCCTACTCCGCTTGGTTCAATGCCTTCGCTGCGCCCGCCGCACTTTCGCCCCTGTTCGGGGCGGCTCTGGTCAGCTTTGTTGCCCTCGAAGCGGTCTTTGTGGCCGCCATCTTGGCTGCACTTGCCCAAATCATGGTACTTCGTCACCTGTCAGCATTAGGACCGTGCGACGAAAGCTGAGTTCATCTTGAACAACGCTGCAGATCGCTTGAAAAGCAACGACGTATTGGCCAATGGCCGCATTCCAATAGCGAAAACGGCCGTTCCAGATGACGCAGCGGAGGTCGGTTTTGTTCGGAGGCTGTGTGAAAACTCTGACCGTCCGGCGAAACACGCCGAAAACACCCTTTATGTGCGTTCTATCACGCTACTGAGAGACCTTTCGCATGGCTGTTGAAAACGAGCGTAACGAGAGAGTTCATGAGTTGGAGTTTTCACACAGCCTCTCCGCTTCTTGCCAGTTTATGCTCCACGCAGCGAATGGCCACTGATCTTCACGTTTTCGCCGCTGAACAGCGGCATCAACCTGTAGACCAGCTCGTCAGGTGAAAGCCGATGTGCCAGGTCAGCAAGTTCGGGCTCACTGTCCGGGCTGATCGGTGCCAGGTTCAACAGGTTGCTGAGGTTGTGCGCAAAGCTGGGTGCTTTCACCGTTTCGATTGCTTGCGTTAGCTGGCGGTCCTCGGCTGTTTCTCCTTCATCGGCAGCCTCGCGCGGATCTTCGAAGTATCCGTAGCCAGCCACGCCCTGATCAAGATACCCGTCATACTCAGGAGGATCGTAAGAGCGTGGTCCAGTGACGGCCGCACGCTGTGACAAGGGCGGTTTGGCGGCAGGCACAGGCTCCGGTTCTTCGGCCTCAGCCGATTTTGAAGTGCCGGCATCCTTCAGGAACTCATCATATCGGGTCACAACGCTATCCTTGACCACAGGCACATCCGGCCAGGGCTTTCCCTTTTGACTGTCATTCAGGGCTATGAACCGATGGTCTTTAAAGTAGGACACCCGATTTGTGCGGATCGGGAACATACCCTTGCCGGTGATAATGACTTCTTCCTTGCCCAACCGACCGATTTCTTCAGGGGTGAGCAGCGCCCGGCTTTTTTCGGACCAGCTTTCCGACCGCCCGGGCTCTTTCGACCAGTTGCGCCCCGAGACGGATTTTTGCGTCACGGTCTTATTGCCAAGCGCCTTGGACAGCTTTTGCTTTGTTTCTTCGGAATTGGGCGTCAGCCAGACATGCAGATGCGAACTCTCTGTCAGGATCTCCTCACCAGCTGGCCCATAATGTTCCCGAAGGGATGCCGGCGATTGCACGATCAGGCACAAGCGGCCGCCATAGCCGGGCAGGGTGGTTACAGCATCGAGGACGCCCTGCATTTTCCCCAGCGAATGAAACTCATCGATCAGAAACAGGACGGGCAGGTAATCCTCACCCGAGGCCATGAGACGACGACGCAGCGCGTTGATCGCGCACTGGATGAACAAACGCACCAAAGGCCGCGACACCTGCTTGTGCGCCTCCGGTATCGAGATGTAGCAGGTTTGAGGGTCCCAACGCATCGATTCAAAGTCGAAATCATTGTTCTTTGTCGCGCGCACGATCGCGGGGTTGCGCCAGGCATTCAAACCCCCGCCCATCAACACCGACAGGTAGATCCCCAGCTGCTTGTTGTCCTGACCCGCCATGCGAAGCATCGCGCCCTTTGACACCGGATCTGGCGCACGTGGCGCAAGGGCGACAAACATGCCCTTGTAATCTGGTATCTCATCATCACCAGCCACTTGCGGGGTCAGCACCTGCAGCACGCGGCCAAGCGACGGTTCAGGTTCGTTGCAGACGATCGCCGCCGCGGCTTCAAAGATTTCCTGCGCATCTTCCATCAGCGACGCCTCAGCGCCGGTTGAACTTTTTGGTGCCAACAGCGCGGCACTGATTTCTGAGATCCGCACAAGCCGGTCTTCCAGGTCATCCATTGCCGCAATCTCAACCAGCGGGTTGAAGCTGTGTGACCGGCCGACAAGCGAGCCGTCGGGGTTGTTCGGAAACTGGACATCGAACGGCGACAGAACCCGCACCTTGTCGCCTTTTTCCAATCGCCGTCGCGACGTGGTTTCAAAAAGCTCACCTTTGACGTCATAGACGATGAGCGAACCGGGATAGTCGAGCAGGGTAGGGACAACGATACCGACACCTTTGCCGGATCGCGGTGGACCCGAGACAAGCACCGTGCCCTGATCATCTGTATGGGCGCGCAGATGTGGAGTTTTTTTCTCCGGTTTGCCCAGCTTGCCCAGCACCAGGCCCCAATCACTGATCAACCGTGCGGTGCGGATCTCTTTGGCTGTGGCCCATCGCGCATCCCCATGCGCATCAGTCGCCGTCACCCCAAACACCATTCCGCCGAAGAGATAGGCAAGACCGGCCCCGGTCATCAGCCCAAGCGTGATGCCACCCCACAGCACCAGGTCCCAATCCTTCTGGTGCAGAGTATTGCGCTGGCTGAGCAGGAGCCACGGCCGCCATGTTTCAATGTCTCCATTCACCTTCCAGGCAGTCAGAAGCGCGGCCCAGAGCGGGATGCTGATGACGCCAGCTGCAATCGTGTAAGGAAGGTGGGTCTTTGCCTGTATGGTGCTCATGGCATTCTCCTTCGGGACAAGAGTGTTAAGGGATGGAAAGCTCGAAAACGCTGCGGGGCACAACCGTGTTGCGCCCCGCCTGGACTGATGCTCATGGCGTCACATATAGAGGTCTCGCGATACGAACACGTTGATGTTCTCGCCCTGATTCACCCAGATCGTCGGCGGGATCGACAGGTATTCCTCAAAGGCATCCTGACCGGAATTCGCGAACCCATCGGTGCCGGTGGACAGATCGTTCTCGCTCAGAGTGCGATTGCCGAAGCTGGAAATCCCCGAGAAGATCGAGATGAAGAATGCCGCTTCAAACTTGAGGCCAAAGTGGTGCTGCACATTGCCTGTCAGACCGGCGCGGCCCAGACCATCCACACCACGCGACCCAATCATAATTGAGCGCTTATCCGTTGTGATCACCCGGTTCCAGGCCACCAGAACCCGGCGCTGACCAAGAGAGATATCCGACGAGTATTCTCCAATCAGTGTTGAGCCTTTGGGTATCAGGATCGTGGTTGCATCCGCCGACCACACATCTCGGCTTATGGTGGCTTTCAGTTCACCAGGAAGATCGGACGATATTGCTGTATCCAGAACGCCCGGAATCATGGTGCCTTGTGTGATCAGACGATGCACATCCTGCAGTTGGGTCGCCCGCGCTGTCTGGACGCTACGAGACGCAGCGGCATCGAGGAAATCGTTGCCTGTGCTGTTGTTCGCATTGCCGCCAGCACCCGCCCCAGCTGCACTGCGCCCAAGGCTATTGGTCAAAGGCTGGGTCAACCGGTCTTCTTCAGCCGTAACAGCAGCTTGCGCCGCATCGCCTTGCTGTGCCGGCTCAGACGCTTGGCCCGGTTCTGTAATCGGCCGGTTGGCCTGAATCCGCGCGAGCAGTTCCCGTTGCCGGCGTTCATCGGCCAGCCGATCCTCTTCAAGCTTCTTCAGGAACGCCTCAAGGGCCTTTTCTTGCCGTTCGGTGCGTTTTTCCAGCGCTGCGAGGGCCGCTGCTTCAAGATCCGAGGCGGGCGCTTGCGAGGAGGTCTCTTCATCGGGTACCACTGCCTGCGCAGCTGCAATCATTTCCCGCAGTTCGGCCAGCTCAGCCTCAAGGATGGCAACGCGCGGGTCTGGCTCTTGTTCGACCTGGGGCATAGGTTCCGTTGGCACCGCTCCAAAAAGGGTGCCCCCCTGATTACGCTGATCCGGCGTCTGGTTGACTTCTGGAATGATGCTGCCGCGTCGGCCGGTTTCATCCCCGCCGCTGTTGATCCAGAAGAACAGGCCAACAAAGGCTATAAATGCACCGATGCCGAGGATCATGGGCAGGTCCAGACCGCGTTTTTCCTCCTCAGAGCCTTCGATGCGGTTCTCAAGCAGTTTGTTTTTCTCAGACATCAGCGGTTCTCCCCACCTTGACCTGCATTGCGCTGTGACGAGGATGACGAAACCCTGCGGGGCTTATTCGGGTCGCGGTTTCGGTCGATTTCATAGAGAGGGATGTTGAACACGCAGACCACATATGGCCCGTCGCGCAGGACCAGGCGCGGATAAACACCCGTCACAACAATGGTGCCGTCTGCCAGATCTGTTGAGTTGACCAGACGTTCGCGCCCTTTTGCGTCCATTGCAAAAACAGCAGGCCGTACACTTTGCTGTTTCAGGCGCAGATACGTCTTGCGTCCATCATCAAAAGCCACTTCTGGCCGCAGCAGTTTGTCACCACTTGCGCTGTATTGCAGATTGGCAGGACGCCCAGTGGTATTGAATGCGGTCTGGATGTTACCGGCCTGTCGCGGTTTGAAGCCCTTTTTTTGATCCGGATAGCTGAACCGGTAGAGAAACCCGACATTATCAGGTGGACCGGCTTCACGCGCCTGAAGGAGAAACACATAGCTGCGCAGGTTGGTTTGCAAAATGAGGTTGCTCGCCTGCGAAGTGGCATGTTTGGCCTTCAGGACAAAGCCGTTACCAGCGGTGAGAGGGATAAAGTCCCAGGTCTTTGGATCGCCCCGGACCTCATCGACCATCTGTTCACCTTCCTGGAGGTGAATGCTGAGAGCATATCCCCTTGAAACATTGATCTTGTAAACCTCGTCAGGGTGATAGACGAGGGTCCGGACACGCGCGTCCGTGCCGGTTCCTCGCCCTTGTTGTTCAGCTGAGACAGAGGCCGCGCCAAGCGCCACCATCACAGCCACAGTGCAAATTAAACGCAGCATTATCGCGCCTCCTCATCCAGTCGGTAGTTGGCGACACAAAAGCCGGTTGGGTTGTTCCAACGTTCCTCAAGCGTCATGTTTCCGGTGCGGTCGAACTCGTACGCAATCGTCACCACGAAATTCCGCGTCGAGACCGGGGCGCCCTGTTGTTGGCGAGCGCTTTTCGTGATGCGCAGCGTGGCCGAGTTTCCGTTGTTCAGTGTGACAGACCGAATACGGACATCGACGCGGCCATAGTTCCCGTAGATGTTCATCGGGCTGTTGGGATTGTCCTCGTCATAAAGCGCGGCCAGATCCTCGGCGGCCTCGCCACAGGTCCGCCCATACACATCGGTCAGCCGTTCGCGCTGATCGTGCGCGTCATAGGTTTCCCGGTCGCGGGCATACTGGAACAACAGCGCCTGGGTGACATACTCATCATCGTCCAGTGTCAGATCACCAAGACGCGACTCCACGTTGACCAGGCCGGTGTGCTTATCGACAGTCATTGTGATGGGCACGACCTGTTTGAGCGGAGCCAGGCCCATGACGGCCGCAACGCCCATCACCCCGATCAGAGCGCCGACACCGGCCACGATATAGGCAATCCGCGCCCTGCGCCGCATCGAGAGATACATTTCATCTTCCCAGCGGTCGTGGCCTTCGTGCATGGTGGTTGTATCGGGCAGGGGAGAGCCCTGATATTGCCCGTCAGGATTGAGCGGATCGGGCCTCAAATCTGCTGCTGCATGTTGCATCTGGTGACTCCTCGTCTGTTGCGGGGCCGGCCCGCCAGTGTTTTCAATGAGTTTTGATCAGCTTCTGCGCCGTCGTGCGTCTTCGGCCATGCGTTCGGCCCCGCGCCTTACGGAATCCTGAATGCGCTGGTTATTGGCCTCTGTTGCAGAGGGTCGGTCAGCTTCATTAGCCGCACTCGCACGCTGATTGGCGACATCGCCGAGATTGTTGCCGCCAGAGTTTCCGCCCGTCAGCTGGCCGCCCAGAAGTTTCATACCGGCCTGACCAGCACCTTTGATCTGAGATTCACCAAGGCTCAACGCCGCGCCGCCAATTCGCTGCGCAATCATCGGACAGATAAGCAGCAATCCAGCGGTGATCCCGCTCATTCCGGCTAGCTTGAACATCTCCAACGGTATGTCTGCTCCGGAAGCAACACCCGCTGACACTGCGTCGGCTGTGCCTTCAGTTGCAGCGAGCGCGATGCCCATGACACCGAATAGCAGAATCTGGAACAGAACCAGCATCGTAATCCCACGCACCCAGCCGTTGAAAATTTCTGCGGAACTGCGGAGATAGGCCCAGACGGCCATAACCGGGAATATTGCAATCAGAATGGCCAAAAGAACTTTGGACGCCACAAGCAGCGCCAACGCGATGACAATCATGAAAAGGATCGCGACTGAGGCGATCAACGCCATCAGGACCACACCAAGAGCGTCTCCGCCCAGATAGTCCGTAACGCCGTACGATCCCAAAGCGGTTATGATGTTTCTAAATGCCGTATTGGCGAACTCAGCAAAGGCCGTTGCGATTCCCCCTGCAGTTCCGCCCCCGCCAAACTCGCTGATAATTGTGTTCCCGACATTGATAGGAAACTGTGTCAAGAATGGGTAAATGAACTGCGTCCAGAGTGCACCGCCCGAGACTGCGAGATAGAACAGTGAAAATCGAAAAACGAAGGTGATAAAGCCATCTAGAGAAAAACTTCCCCGGAACGCAGCCGTGACCGCCCAGACCGCCAGTGCAGCGCCGGCGAGCAGGGTCAGGAATTGAGCGCTGGGGGTCGCAAGCGCTTGAAACACCTGCTGCGACCCACCGTTGATAATGTTGTCAAAACTCTGATCTGTGCCAACAAGGAAGTCTCTGATGCTCATGACCCATCGTTCCTTTTTCTGAATTTGCGGATGCAGTCTTTCACAGCGCGGTCCGACTCATCGAATGCGTCAGTGGAAAACCTGTATTGCTCCGAGATTTCCTCGACGGTCATGCTTGTCAAATCATCGTCGATTTCGATTTCTTCTGTGATACGCAGATCCGGCTCTGGCATGGGTTCACCTGCAGTAAATGCAGCTTCGCATTTTTCTGCGAAGGCAAACCTGAGTTGAGCCGCCTTTCGCGCAATGGACACGTTCCATGCTTTGCTTAGCCTCGAGTTCTCCCTCTTCTCATCAGCCGTCAAAGCCAATGCAGGTTGACCCGCCGCCAGAGTGGTGGCGACTGTTGCTGCGATAAGAAGCGTGTTTGTGGGGAGGCGCATCAGTTTGATCCTTCAGGTCTGTACGCCTGGCGCGCGACGATATCCTGACCGCGCAGGCGCTGGTTTACGATTGCGGCGTCCAGCTGACCTTGTGCAGAGAGGGTCTGCAACAAAGTGGCGAGCATCATGCCATTCTCAATCGCTATGCGTGTGTTCAGATCAATGCTAGCTTTCAGATCATCGGTCGCGGAAATCTGCTCACGGTAGCCGTCATACCGCTCCATCGCTTCGCCAGCCCCGGCAAAGCCTTCTTCGGCAATCGCCAGCCCGGCCATGCTCGATCCGGAAACCAGATCATGTGACCTTGTGGCCGGATCTTCCACTGAACGTCCCAACGCCTGCAGCCCGCTCAGCGGCTGGAAATCCACCCGTAACTCTTCCATGTGATTGCTCAGGCGGCGGTTCACCGAATTGCCGGTCATGGAGAGCGTAGACAGGGACGAGGACAGTTTGCGTGGGGTAATGTCGCCGTTGAACAGGTTGGTGATCGTGTCGCGGGCGCCCGTGATGGCATTGTGCGTTGCGCGCGCCTGGCGCAATTGCTCCTGAAGCTCTTGCAACTGCAGCAGGGCATTGTCGAGGATCTCGGTGTTTAGACCTACCATTTCGCCGCTGGAATTGAGCAGCGCGATCAGTTCGGCATGTTCTGTGACGCTGTATGTCGGGACGCCCTGGGCTTGGGCTGTGTTGCCGTTCCCAACAATTCCGGCCAGTGCAAGTGCAACAACCGCGGCGGTGGTTTTAAGAATGGTCTTCATTGTCTTGTCCTTTCCGGGGGGGTCAGATTTTGCCGATGCTGAGCGGCGGGGTGGTGGCAAGGCCGGTCTGAGGGATCGGTTCAGCATCTGCGATATTGCAATTGGCCTTCAGCTCGCGGGGCGGATCGAGAGCATCACCGGTAATGGTGCAGGCTCCGAGAAGCGGCAGGCCAAGTGCGACGAAAACAATTTTGCGGATCATTGGGAGGTCTCCTCAAGGGGCATTGGGGGTCATGAAGGCGGCGAGCCAGCCATCCTCGCCATGCTCGGCGCGCAGCTGGTCCATCTCACCAACGCTGTCGCCTGTGGCGGACAACACCCGATAAAATTGCTCAGGAAGCTCAAGCCGCGTCGAGACCACGGCCGATCCGTCTCCGTCGTTGATCAGAGCAAGACGGGATTTCGGCGGCATCGTAGAGATGGCGCTGAACTCAGCCTCAGTGAGCCGAAATGCATCCACATAGGTCGCGCGGTCGGCCTTGGGATTGGCAAAGAAGATGCGGTTTTCCGTCGACTGGATCAGCGTGTCCGAGATCGAGGATTTGGCCGCATCCGACGTTTCCTGAGTCATGAACACGAGAATGCCATCCAGCTTCCGGATGGTTTTGATCCAGTCCTGGATACGGGGACCAAAGCGGGGATCGTCAAACAGTGCCCAGGCTTCATCCACCATGATGATCAGCGGTTTGCCCTGCGCCAGTTTGCGCTCGATCCGGTAGAACAGATAGTCCAGCAAGGGCAGCCGGATATCTGAGGCTTTGAGCAGCGCCGTCATGTCAAAGGCGGTCACGGACTGATCGAGGCTGAAACTGTCTTGAGGATTATCAAACAGCCAGGCGCGATTGCCGGAACCATACCATTTGCTGAGCGCATCGAGCAGCTGCACAGGCGCGTCCGCATCATCGACAGACCGCAGCGTGTCGGCAAAATCCGAGAATGTGCGCAGGGCCGCATCACCGTTGGCCAAGCGCCTGAGACCTGTTGCGATCCGCCGTTCCTGTTCCGGCGTCAGTTTGTCCGCACCCGTCAGGCGTTGAATGAAGCCCTCAAGCCATTCGATACCAACCTCATCCGTGGCAACAGCAAACGGGTTGAAGCCGAGGTTCATACCGGATTTCAGCTGAAGGTATGTGCCGCCAATGGCCCGGATGAAGGTTTCCGATCCCCGATCCTTGTCAAAGGCAATAAGGTGCGGGTGTTCGGGCAGGCGGTAGCAGCTCGACATCATGAAGTTCGCCAGCAGGGTTTTGCCCTCACCGGTCGCCCCAAAGATGGCCGTGGTTCCTGGCCCCTTGGATTTGTCAGAGCCTTCCCGGTGGAAAGAGAACCAATAGGGCGTACCGCCCAGCGTCCGGAACGCCGCCACAGGGCCGCCCCAGCGCAGTCTTTCCCGCGATCCGGTCGGCCAGGAATGCAGGTTGGCGAAATCGGCAAAGTTCTTGTCGGACACGAAGCGCTTTTTGCTGCGGGTCTGATAGGCGATGTTGCCGGGCAGCTGCGCCCACCAGGCCGCTTCCAACCCGATGTCTTCGCGCCGCGTGCGCAGATCCGCGCCAGTCAGACAGGAATTCACCCGCGTGGCCGCATCTTCCAACTCTTCGCGGGTGTTTCCCAACACAGCAACCGTGACGTGGTGCCGTCCAATGGACATGGCACGGGAGGCAACCGCGTCGCGCGCCTCATTCAGATCCTTTTGCAGCGATTCCGCTTCATCGCCCGCATCTTCCATGCCCCGCTTGGCGTCACGGATCTTTGTGCCGCCGGACACGCGGTCCATGGGCGAATAACATTGGGTGGCAATGAACTCGCAGCGCTCACCCAGCAGCTCATCGAACATGTAGTATCTCGAGCGTTCGGGATAAGCGTTGACCGCAAAGGCAGCCGCAAAACGATCCTTGTCCCCGCCCGGCGAAAGGCTGTGAACATGGTCTTTGCGGAAGGTGATACGCCCGTTTGGAACGGCGTCGGCCAGATGAGTCCAGACCGACGGAGCCTTTTGCCAAATCCCGCTTTGCAGCATCGAGAGAAATGACAGCGTGCGGCTGCGATCCGCCTCTGACCCGGTGAGCCGGCGCGCGCCAAACACCGACAGATCCCGCATGGCCTGTTCTGCAACCACATGCAGGGCTTTGCGGTTCTTTTCGCGGGTGGCGCTTGTTGCCGGATCTGTTGTTGCTGAGCGCAGAGACCGCAACCCCGCATCCAGCAGCCGCTTGCCGCTGGTGTAAGGGCGGCGCACGATCGTCACGAAGTGGCGCAGCTGATAGGTTTCGACCTGGTCCAGCTGGTCCCGATAGTGCTTGTCCAATTCTGCAGAGAAAGCGGGCTCGCTCACAGGCTCCAGCGTATCGGCCAATTGGATTTTGGTCCGGATAGTATGGCTATAGAACACTGTCCGGTTGTCTTCAAAACTGGAGGCCAGCCGAGCCAAGGTATCATTTGCGGCCTTGCTTGCCGCCCGGTCTGCGGTTTCGTGGATAAACCCCTTGAGTTCCAACACCGCCAACAGATCTCCGTTGCGGGTGGTGAATGTCCCATCTGACAGGAAGCGCACAAACGGGATATGCTTGGTGGCCGGCACCTCCCGCGCGCCGCGGCGCGCGGATGGCATGGCTTTTTGAATCTCGGGGTGCATGTTCATATCGGGTCAGTCTCCGGAGTAGGAATTGCCGCCCCAGTAGGGCTTGTTTGCGGTGAACAGTTTGCAGTCGGCCATGGTGGCGACATGATCCGGCAGATACGGATCGACGCTCACAATCCAGCGGGCGGCGGCATAAGACGGGGCGATGGCGAGCAATCCCCAGAAGCCCAAAAAGCCCTGCGTCATGATGAACGTCATCAGGGGAATGCTGATCGCCACGATGTGAAACGTCATCGGCATTCCGGCCCTCTCAGAAGGCTTGGTGATCGCCTGGAATATGCGGTTATCGTCGCTCATCAGGTTGCAAAGCCCTGAATGGCTTCGGCGATACCAAATGCACCGTAGAAGATGCCCAGCACCACGAGGATGACAAAGAAATGGCCCCATGTGACCGGCACGCGCGGGCTGGCGGCAGAAATCCCGGCCAGCGCAATGGCTGCACCACCGAGAAGAATACCATTGGCACCTGTCACAAAGGTGCGGATCTGGGTCAGGATGGACACCGGCGCATCAAACAGCGATTGCGCCATGGCCGGGCTGCTGAGTGCCACGAGGGCCAGCACTGTCAGCAATGTGACGCTTTGAGGGTTACGTTTCATTGAAAATAGTCTCCTTGGACTGGGGTGTTCAGACGTCGGGCGGTAGCCCGGCCCCTTCGAGAACGGTTGCGACGTAATGGGTGGTCTCCGAATAGGGCGGGACGCCCTCATAGCGTTCCACGGCTTTGGGCCCGGCGTTGTATGCGGCCAGCGCCAGCCGCCATGTGCCGAACTTCAGGAACATGGCTTTCAGATACCGCGCGCCGCCATCGAGGTTCTGAACCGGGTCATGCGGATCGACGCCAAGCGCGGCTGCGGTGGGCGGCATCAGCTGCGCCAGCCCCAGCGCGCCCTTGGGGCTCACCGCATTGGCGTTCCAGCGGCTTTCATGATGAACCAGCGCATGAAACAGGGGCACCGGAACACCGTGGCGTTTGGCGGCACGTTCGGCCTCTGCTGCCCATTCGCCTTTGGCGCGCGGACTTGCATTCTTTGAGACGACCTGTTCAGAATTGCCGCCATCCTCATAGTGCAAGCAAACCATTGCACCTGCCCGGAATGCGGGTTCCAGGCAGGTGCGGGTGGGGGCGGTCGCGCAGAGCAAGCGTCCTCCACTCAACAGCGGGCCATCACGGCCCGCACAAATTGCGGCCTCGTCATTCTGGGCGAATGCCGGGGCTGCTACTGTCGATAGAAAAACGAGAGATACGAATGTGGCTCTAGCCATGGCCGCTTGCTCCTTTCGGAAGAATGGGGCTATCCCACATCGTGTTGCGTTCATCGCCCGATGCGCGGCGCTCGTTTACCGGTGATGGCCTCACACTCTGACCGGTAGCGCCCCCCTCCGGTGGTCGTGAGTGATGGCTGGAGGGGGACGCGCCACGATGCGGGAACGGGCGCATTGGCCCATCATCGAACCAGCTCCAGCTCGCATACCGGCCTTCTTCAGAGGCTTTGGTGAGCAGCGTCAGCGCCCCAGCATCGTCGGGGTTGTTTGCAACAAAGACGGCAATCGGATCTTTGGAATCCAGCAGCACAGCCGATGCGATCGGTGCGTCCACAGGCAGGTTGAACCGCAATTGCTTCTGAAACGCGCGGTTCTGTTCGGTCAGCGCATTCAACACTTCCAGTTCGCGCAAGCCTTCAAACGGAATCCAGTTGTCCGTCACCAGCATCATTCCGATTTCATGGAGAACTGGATAACCCGCCTTTGCCATTGAAAAGCTGGCGATCAGGATGGCATGGCCGGACCCCATCGCTTCAAGAAGGAGCAGCTGTTCCCCGAACACTTTGTCGAACTTTTTGGACAGATCCTCATCTGCGAAGAACGCGCAATCCGGGGCATGTTTGAACATGAACCGCGCCCCGTGCGCCGAGGTTTCCTTGCCCTTGAATTCCGCGACCACCAGACCGAAAGGCGTTGCACCGCGGCCCGCTGGGCGTAGGTTTGCAAAGAGCCGGTTTCGTCTGGCGGCAATCTCACCTTTGGTCTCAGGCTTGAAGTATTCCGGCACGTAGAGAATGTCGGGCATCTCTTGCCCTTTGACGATCTTGCCAGCCGCCGCGCGGCACAGAGCATGATGGATCACGCCCCAGAACCGTTTGCCCTCCATCCTGGGATACCACTTGCCCAGATCAGCTTCATGCCAGAGGAATTGAAGCACGCTCGTGATCGTCAGCTTACGCGGGGCAACCTTGGCCTCGGGTGGTTTCGCGCTGGTATGTTCGGGGGCGGTGCGGCTCTTGCTGTTCTTGCGCAGCGCAAAGCCCAGCTTGAGCGTGGTGGTGCCATCGTCAGGATCTTCTGTGATCGCCGACGCCTGAACCTGTGCCAGCCCTGACAATTCTTCAGGCGGCAGGAAGGACGGGCAATCAATTGCATGATCGGGCCCGGTTCCGGGCATACGCTTGACGATGAATTTGCCGGCGGTCGCCGCGATGTACATTTCCGGGGCCGGAATGCGACAGCGGCATTCAATTCGGGTGCCTGCGCTGTATGCGGCGGTCAGAGCACTTTGTCCGCTTTCGCTATCCACCGAAAGGGGTTTGTTGTTCAAAAACAGTGTCATTTGGCACCTCCTTTCCGCCTGTCAGGATTAGGTCAGCAATACTTACATAATTAACATAACAGTCATTATGGGGCGTAGTTCTGGCATGCATGAGCGCGCACCTACCGGACCCCTGAAGACCGTTCAGAAGTCGCTATTGCTTCCGAAGTCAGAGGCATTGACTCCGGCGCATTTGCTGTCCTTGTTGGGAGCAGCATCGAGTGTTGCTGTATTCTTCATCGCTTACGGTTCTCTCTTGATGTTGAGGAATGCCCTGGTTCGCATTGGGGCGTTTCTGGTCCTGTCGATTGCGCCAACAACCGACAGGACCGTTCCTTGCTCGATTAGTTTCTTTCCTTTTCCTGCATTTTTACTCCAATCAGATGCACCATGACTGGCGCTTGCCGCCGTCATAGGGTCGCGCAAGACCTTCGGAAATCAGGATGACCCCGACGTCCTGCCCGGCCACACGTCCGACCGCCAGAAAACGGTCGTGCTTGTCCAGTTCTGGTTTGATGACCAACTTAATTTGACCGGCTGTGTCGATGAGGCCTGTGAGCCTGTCTTTCGCCTTCAGCCCCAAAGCCTTTTCCGCATCACATTGTGGACGGTAGGTCTCAGGCGTATCGAAGCCGACCAGGCGGTAGCGGTCATCGCCATGGTCGATGGTGTCGCCGTCAACTGCAACAACTTCCGAGGCGCGCAGGACCTTGGTCGTCTGGCCGAAGTGATGGTTGGCGATCAGCCCCCCGGCTATCACCGCGCAGGAGATAAGGAGCTTCTTCATCCGCCCTGCGCTCCTTCATGCAGAAGAATGATATGATCAGAGGCGAGTGGGCGAAGGACATCAAAAGGTTCGTCCCCTACCCCGTGCCGGGACGGGCAAGCAGTGCTTGAGCAGTTTCTAAGGTAGGAGGCCCTGTGCAGGCCTCGACTAGAGTTAGGGCTGAGTGTCCAAGGCCAGGGCTGTTTCGAGTTGTTTGGGTGAAACTGACTCGATGGAGAAATCCGGCTTAAGGCACAGGAACCGGCCATCACCAAACTCTTGGTGGTGATTGATGAGGCCGGGCCAAAGGACAAGCTCACGCGGGACAGCACCTGTCCTTGAGATCCTCGATTTACAAAGCGCACCAACGTAATCTGGTGATGTGTAAATGCAGTGGTATTTTGGCCGGTCATGGGACGCAAATCCGATGAATTCGTAGCGGCACGTAAAGGGAATTTTGTCTTCCAGAAAGCCCCGGACCATATCAATGGTTACCACGGTATACTGTCTCTTATTGTCCGCCATGGCGATCCCCCTTGGACCGCCTTCTACACCCAAAATTTGTGATGGAAAACTTATGTTGTGTCAATCTATTAAATTGAGGTGATACATTAAAATGTGAAAAAACTGGAAAAGTGTTCTGACTCTGATAGTGTGCCGCAATATATGAAAGGAGACCTTATGAGACACAAGACACCCATGATCCGAAGCTTGTTTGCGGTTGGTACGCTCGCAGTCGCAAGCGTGCCCGCCACTGAGGTCAAAGCCTATCCCATTGACTGTGCAATCTTCTTATGTCTAGCTGGTGGATGGCCGACCGATCCCGACTGCAACGCGGCAAGGGCCGAGTTCATTCGTCGCATCACGCCCATGCCGGTTGAACCACCATTGCAACTTTGGCGATGTCCGATGGGCGTGGTCTTGGGCACTTCCAATCTCACGCCGATGCAACGCCTGGAAGCAATTAGGGAGGTCAGTGCCACGCCTTTCCCTGAGCTGCCCCAAGAAGAGCAAGAACCCTCAGTAATTGTTGAAGTATCATTTGCCTTAGAGTCTTGGGCCAACCCCGGACCCGCCTCCCCTAGCCTACCCGCGCCAACACTTGCAAACGTTGATCTATCATCTGCAGATTTTGATGTTATTCGCTCGATCCGTGTTTGGGATGTCCGTCACTACAGCTACAGGATCCGTGAACGCGAGGGCCCATGCACAACCCGCTTGGATATGTCCGTCGGGACCTACGACGAAAACGCCAATTTCCACTGGTCAGATCGCGCGCCAGGCCCCCGTCCTGATTGGCTGCCCCTGAACAAGGATAGGTGCCCGACCTATTTCCGTGGCGTTGGCGTCGAGTGGTCGGACATATTTGGGAACTACGATTACGAACTGGTCCGTTATTAGGCGACACAAGCTACGGCAGGATACCGCCACACCGCCGGCCAAGATCAACCCAAGAGTTAAAGGCCAGATGAGACGGCTTGGGTTGTTAGCAACCCCAAGCCTAGAAGGGGCAGCTTGCCAACACTATTCTGCTGGCGTCGCAGAAGCACCATGTTTGGTAAAGAAACCGGCAATCTCGCTTATCACATCGCCCCCTACTTCCGAGGTTTCTGTCAGCACGTCGTGCTTGGCATTGCGGATCATCGAGAACTCACCGTTTGGCCATGCCGCCATTCGACGCTTGATCGATGAGTTGTCCACCAGCTGGTCGAGCTCGCCACAGAAGGTTATGCACGGGATGTCGGGGGAGGGCATCTTTGAAAGGCTCCGGCACTCGTATAGGGCCGAATAAAGCCATGCCATTGTTGGTCCACCTATTTGTAGCTCGGGGGCTTTTTTGGCTTGATCAACCCAATAGTCATACATGGCGCTATTGTGGGTAAGGTTGTTTTCCTCAAATGGTGTCTCCAACACGTAAATCTCACTGCTCTCACCTGGGACGTATTTTTGTCCTATCCCAAATTGCTTGAATGCCCACGAAAGGGGCCAAGCTGCGATACGCTGTGCAGCGGTCATTCGTATCCCCCACATCGGGGAGATAAATGCAGCAGACGCAACAGGCAGGCCGTTGAACATCGCCCGGAGACCGATACAGGCACCCATCGATACGCCAATCAGGAAATACGGCTTCGGTAGCTCTAAACTGTTCGCTGCCTCGATGAGAGCCTGAACGTCCTTCTGATAATCTGAGAAGCTGTTAATGTGGCCGGCCAAAGGGTCATCGGCTATGCGGTCCGAAAGCCCTTGGCTTCGCCAGTCTATGACAGCGGTTGCAAACCCATGCCTTGCGAACGCCTTTGCAACGCGCCCATATCTTTCCACGTAGCCAAACCTTCCCAGCATGAGCAAAATAGTACCTTTGCTCTCGCCTTCGCACCGATACGCGCCCACACGAACACGTACATTGTCTTCGGTCTGCATCCAGTAAGCATTGCTGGATGCTGGCCCTTCCGCCATTTGATCGTAGAATTCTGCCTCTATCATTATCCACCTAGTAGGTTCTCAGTTTCGGTCCCGATAGCACGTGTAGTGAGGCGATGGCACTGATACCAACAACAATAGAAAACCCAGTAAACCTCCCAACTAGCACCAAACTAATCGACAACAGCGCGATCACACCCAGCATCTCAAACAATGTAAGATAGTCCCGTGTCGACTGCTGAATCCGGTCGTAAACGGCCAAACGCTCAAAAGAGCTTCGGATTCTGAGAACTCCAAAAATGAAGACAGAGACCGTTACAGCCATCATCATGAAAGTTGTGAAATGGCTAATTGAGCTATTCACCAATAAGCCATTACGCAATGAGGTCGCATCAAATGCACCCATCATGTCTATACTCATCCAAGAGAGGAAATCTGAGCTATCAGAAGACAGGTAAGTAATTTGAAGCTTTACGAGCGTGGCCAACCACAAAGCAAAGACAACAACCCTGAAACCGCCCCAAACGATTTTCTGTCCTTCTTTGCGGACCTGGCGGCCCTCGATTTCGTTGTCTTCAACGTCAAGCGTCATACAGATATCTTGGAAGTCCAAGACGATTATGACAAAGAATAGGAGGCCAAACATGAAAACTGCGATGTATGACGCGGTATACAAGTAGCCCACGAACGATAGCACCATTGCTTCCTCGATAGAGATGACTTCTGGCCGAACAAGCGCAACAAGGTACCGATCGATCTGAACGCTGTTTGCATCTCCGGAAAGGTAAGCAGGCAAGTAGATCCCTGCCCACTGAAAGCCGAACACGAAGAGAAGGCAAAAAAGGGCAATTGCCCAAAACGAGAACGAGAAATTGTTCACTTTAACATACCAGGCCGCGTTGCCTGGGCCATCAATTGACGTCACGCCTTGCAAAATGCACTTCGAACGACCGACCCGCTTCCAATAGGTTGTCAATTCGCTCACGTAATAGATGAAAGCCGGGAGAGCCACCAACGGCAAGACGGTCAGGGTTGGGGCCCAGATAAACCCGACTTGCTTGTCCAGACCTTCGAACGGGCTGTATGTGACACTCAGAGTGTCAAAGACATAGTTCATCAGTCCCAGCCCGCAAAAAACCAGCCAATACACGATCAGTAGGTTCATTGACGCTGCACCACTCAAGATCTTTTCGCATCTCTCGGCAAGGGTCTTTGGATGATGCTGTAAGCCATAGATCCCGCTGGTGTCAGTCGGTACAGAAGACGGCTCGGGAAATTCTCCGACCGGAATAGCTGGGGCAGGCCATGGTTTCGCTGGGGTTGGATCTTCTACAGCCGCTTCTATGGTTTGGCGCTTCTTCTTACTTTTGATTGCCTTCCTTTTTGCCATCAGCCGCCTTTGCCCAGCGGTCAGCTCAGAGCGCCACGCTGTCGTGGCTTCAGTGTCGCCACCACCGAACACCCTGGCTAACAAATTGATGCTCGGAGCACTTATTCCTTTATCATTATTTTCGAACCAGTGCTGTACGGCACGAAGGTCAACACCGGTCTTGTTTGCCTCAATCTCAGATAGAGCAGCCGCAAGCGTTTGCGGCGTCCAGGTTCCGATCGGCAAACCATCGCCACCTATCGGCAGACCTACGCCGATATCCGTTGCGTACTTGAACAGCTCCTTAAAGTCGCTGCCATTTTTCGGCGGTAGGGCAGATTTTCTTTTCTTGTTTTTCAAGTGCTTGGCTAACTAGCTCTCATATCTTCTCGTATGATCTCGTTCCGTTTCGTGGCATTGTCAAGCAGCTGTGGCAATCAACCTTAGTGATAGCGCGGCAAATAGACTTCTCGTGTTCTCAACAACCGATAGTTGAAGACCTAAAACGCAAACAAACGCCCGAGGACAACACACATGCAACTTACAGATATTGGGCAGAGCACCCTAGATTTGCAGCAGACCGGCGAAGCCAGGTTGCAAGAAATCTGCGACAGATATGTGCTGACAAATGCGTCTTATGCACACATCGACACGTCTCTCCAAATCGTTCATGGGTGCACAACCTTCCCTACAGATTGGGTGAATTACTACACGGACAACAATCTGATATTGGCTGATCCACTCATTCGATATGGGGCGAACACTGTTGCGCCGTTGGAGTGGTCAGCATATTCCGCACAACCCGAGTATGCTCCAATGTTTGAGGCTGCAAAACGCTTCGGCGTCGGTTGCCAGGGGATATCAATTCCCACAATCGGCCCGTTCGGTAATCTTGGCCTTTTCACTGTCACCTCCAACCTACCCGCCACGCGCTGGCAATCAAAGGTTCAGAAGCTCCTCCCCGAATTGCGACACGAGGCCCAGCTTCTGCACCTCTTGGCACTGGATGTAATCGACATTACCCTCGATTTCCCCGCGGAGTCTTTGTCTGGGGATGAACGAGATGTCCTTAGAATGTTGGCGGCTGGTTTGTCTCCGCAGAGCATCGCCCGCCAAATTGGCTTTTCCTCCGGCCTGGTCAACATTCTTACGGACTCTATTATGACCAAGTTCAGGAGCAATACGATTGAGCAGGCTGTCGGACGCGCTGTGAGTGTTGGAACACTACTGTGGACCGACTTCTTCGCAAATCCGGTATTAGAAGTCGTCGATCGGGATCAACGTGTACTACTTGGCGGGATAGTGTACTGGACCCGTAATAACTATGAGATCATCTCCTTTGATCGGGGTCGACAGGTTCGGGATCTTGCGAGCTTTGTACCGGTCGAAGCGGCGAGCTTGTCAGAGCGGTTTCTTATTTCCATCGAGGCCATAGCTGGCGCATTTGGTGAAGATGCAGATCGAAAAATTTGGGTTAAGAACCTATGAGTAAGTTTAGCGGGTTTGGAACAAAGCTTCTTCGACCGCTCAAGTTCGGAAGTAAGGACCAACCACCTGCTCTTGGATGTGGCAGGTCACTAGTGATACGCGGCACCAGCTCCGGCATAGACCGGTTGGCGGCAATTGAGATGGCTGGAACTCAAGGCTTGCGAAAACAGCGAAAGAGAAGCGTGCAGCCAACCAGGGCTCCGATGTTTGAGGTCTCCACCCTGTCAGGCTGCACTCCCGTTCCGCGGCAACTGGGACATTTCTACTTTGCACAACCAGTGACATTTCTACTTGGTTGCAAATTTGCCAGTTTTCGCGAATGTATTTTGCATAGGGTTTTGCGTCAGTCATGTACACTGAAAATCAGTGGGTTGCGCGAATGAAGTTCAGTGCTGCAAAAAGGGTCCTTTTCGTCGCCCCATGATGGGACCGCGCGCAGGGGCAGGCAATGACCAGTAGAACCAACGCGATAAAGATCTAGAACCCCAGGGTGCACCAAAGGCAAACGGCGGGATAGGAGTGATGGAAGTCGGAGGGTCTAGTCCAGGGCGTGGATACTAAGCTAGCTGGTTTTCAGCGGGCTAGACGCAGGAGGTAAAAGCTACGAGAATAGACAGTGGCGGGGGTACGAGTAGAGCCCTTACGCTGACTAAGGTTGCGTCCTAGATATGAAACAGCCTGGATCAGTTCAAGGCTTGGTGAACCTCAGGTAGGCACTCCACCGAATTGCGAAAATGGCGACTCTAAAGGTTGGCGGAGATGCGAACACAATCAAATCGAAGACAGATCCTCGGCGGCCTAACTGCTCTAGGCGCAAGTGCGCTGATGCCGTCGGTAAACCAAGCGGCCGCACAAGGTGCGAGACCAGCGCTGTCGATCCCACGCCAACTGTTTGCCAATGCTGATGGGGCAATCCACTTAACCGCGCAGACAGGCTCGATGACATTTGGCGACCGACCCCATACTTCTACGTATGGGATCAATGGCAGCTTTCTTGGGCCAGCCGTACGGGTAAAGCGCGGTGATCAAGTTGTCATGCATGTAAGGAACGCCCTGCCCGAGCCCACGACCATTCATTGGCATGGCCTGATTATTCCTGGCCAGGTCGACGGTGGACCGCATCAGATAATCGCGCCTGGAGAGAGCTGGCAGGCGCCACTGTCGATTGATCAGCCCGCGGCGACGCTTTGGTTCCATCCGCATATCTATCCCGCCACTGCCGAACTGGTCATCAAGGGCTTGGCGGGATTATTGTTAGTTGACGATGATGAAAGCACTAGACTTGGATTGCCTTCCACTTGGGGCATAGATGACATTCCTCTGATATTGCAAGATCGACGGTTCAAGTCCGATGGCGATTTCTTTCACCGATTCAACCTCGCTGCGGTGACAGTAGGCTATGTCGGCGATGTCGCACTTGTTAACGGCGCAGAATACCCGATCGCAAAAACGGCTAAGGGATGGCTGCGCCTGCGTATCCTTAACGGATCCAACGCGCGCAGCTATCGGTTGGCAGCGTCCGACAATCGCGCGTTGTTTGTGATTGGATCGGATGGAGGGTTGTTGGCACAACCGGTGCAATTGACGGAACTTGTTATACATGCTGGCGAGCGATACGAGGTGATATTGGACGCGCGCAACGGTAAGGCATTCGATCTTGTGACCCTGCCAGTTGAGCAACCTATCATGCGATTGCCGCCCTTCGATTTGGCGTTGCCCATGGTCTCGATTGATCCCAGTGGACCTATAGGCAATGGTGTCCTGCCTGATACATTGGCCGCAATGCCCGCGTTGCCGTCCATACCTCCACCGACTAGTCAGACGTTGACAATGAATATGAATCTAGACCAGCAGGGAATGAAAGCTCTGATGGACGCCGGACTAATGGGCGTAACTAAGGGATCCGCAAGCAAAACCGACTTACAGAAGCTGACGGACCTAATTGAAAAAGAACCTGTGCTTTCGGAAGTTGATCAATCGACGGCGAATGGTGTCAACGGGTCTTCATTTACACTGGATGCCAAACCCTTCGAAGCCGAACAGAACACTTTGCTACGCTGGCGGATCAATGAAAACAGTGACGCAATGATGCATCCGGTTCACATCCACGGTTGCCAATTTCGTCTGTTGACCATTGATGGTACGGCTCCACCGGCTCATCTCTCGGGTTGGAAAGATACTGTTGCCATATCCGACGGAGGTTCAGCCGAAATCCTCGTACACTTCCCTCATTCAGCTGGGACGCAGACGCCATATATGGCGCATTGCCATATATTGGAGCATGAAGACTCTGGGATGATGGCTCAGTTCACTGTCGGTTAACAAACGTGTGTCGCATGTCTTTGAAAGGACTGGAACGACCACGTTTTTTTGGGCATTCTCGAAAGCTCACGATAAGATGCTAAGATGCTTAGCCGATCTGTCCGCTTGCAACCTTAGGTTACAGTTAACCTTAGGCTCCAGACTTCAGTAACGGGATCGTCCACGCCAAGGAATATAAGCAATCAATATAAGCCGCCAAAGCGGAGCTTTTGTTTGTCTCGTCCGTTCGGCTTTTTCGCATCTTAGAATGTGACGTTTTATTCAACGCTGGCAATTCGCTTGACGAGAACTGACTATGTGACAGTGGTATTACGCACGTGATGGGTGCTCATCAAGAAACTGATAGACTGCCTTGTAGCGAATTCGCGTGTCTTCAAACTGCTGATAAAACCTGAACAGCTCCTTGAGGGGTGCTGAAAAATCTTTGTAAGCTGCCAGTACGGCAATCAGGGCGCCAAGCGTGATCCTCTCCTGTATGACGAAGTATCCGCCAAGTGTATAAAACACGAATGGCGTCAAGGCTGTAAGGAAGTTATTTAGTGCCTTGGCAAGGAACTTCACTCTGTGAATACGCCACCTGATTTCTTCAAGCCGACGGAGCGAGGCAGCAGTTTGCAGGACATCGCGGGGGTGATCGTGAGCTGGATCAAACTGACGAGCCAAGCAGCGGCTGAGAATTCGCATCTCTTGAATTCGTACGTGGACAAGCCGGTTCACGATTCGTTGAATGTACGGCAGCAAAAACAGTTGTACTGGCAATACAGTTACTGCAGCGAATCCTAGGATCAGATCCTGCATGAACATGAAGGTCAGGATCGTGGCCAACGATCCGCCTTGCATTACAGGTAGAGTAATCAAATCTGCAGCCATTCCACCTATCGGCTCGATTTCCTGTCCGAGCACCTGAGGTAGTTCACTTTTTCGCGCTAGGTGTTTCTGATTTCTCCATCCGCGATAGATAAATAGTCGGAGCCTCCTAAGGCACCGTTCAGCTACACGCCCTTTCAACACGTTTAGTTTGTATTTTCCCAACCCATTCAATGTGATAGTGAGAAAATATGCAACACTTAACACAACCAGTAATTGTATCTGCGTAAGGCTGTACCCCGCAAAGATTACTATATCTTGCGAGTTATCCAGCCCATTGTTCACGATTTGCTTGGGCAACTCCAAAGACAAAAATAGCAGCGGCATTAACGAAAGGCTGAGCAAAATAAGGCAAACTTGCCTGTCGCGCGTGGTTTGAATAATTTGTGAGACCAAATTGTGGTGAAGACCTGCGGCTTCATGCAGAGGCCTCACATCTCGGTTCGGCGCTAGTGGTTTCAAACGAATATAAAGAGCGCGTAGGGCTAGAAATGTAGTCGACACTGCTAGAAATATTGGAACCAACACCAATACCAAATGTAGTGCTGGATGAAGCCAGGCAGGTGCGGCTTCGTCATAGCTGAAACTCAGCCATGCAGCGGCTTTGTGAGCAAAATTGTGATACTCGGGGAGTAATTGATCAGTCGGCATACAAAATCAGTTTTTGAGTTTGGTATGCGGCAACCATCTAGGGATTGCCGCACACATCGGCGCCGTTGCATGGGAACATTGCGGTTAACTATACCAGCAAGAGTTACTGCACTGTGATACTGCCAAACATACCAGAATCGTAATGCCCAGGGATCAAACAAGCGTACTCGAAATCACCGCTATTGGTAAAATTCCAGATAACCTCACCTTGTTCACCGGGCGATAACGTAATTGAATTTGGAGTTCTGTGAGTTTCTGTGCGGGCCGCCATAATCTCTTTGTGTATGCTGTTTAGCTCAGGCGTATCCAAGATGAATTCATGGTCAACTTCACCGTAATTCATCACCTCGAATTTGATAGTCTCACCCTTTTTTATCTCCAGTAGTGAGGGTGTGAAAATCATATCACCTTCATCTGTCTCTTTCATCGAGACTTTGACGGTTTGGTCAACATCGCGGCGGTCGCCGGGTATTCCAACTATCGTTTTTTTGCTTTCGCCGATGTTGCCGGTACCGAGGCCAAAAGGAGAGGCGACTACAGAAGTTCCGGTCAGTACAAGCAACGCCGTGGTGAAAATTAACTTTTTCATGTCTTCTCCATCAATCTGAAAAGGAAACATGTTCCTTTTCAGATTCAGTGTTAAAGAAAGCTTGGGTTTGGCAGGTTGGCCAGAACCGGCCTGAAATTCTGACGTCAGAACACGAGCCTTGCACCAGCCACGATAGCAAAGATTCCATTCTCTTCGCCGTTAGCCCTGATCAGATCCGCAGTGCCGCCATAAGATTTTTCGTAGTTGACCCCGACATAAGGTGACACAGCACGATCAATGAGATCGTAGCTGAGCCGAAGACCCGCTTCGACGGTAACTCCACCTGCTCTTTGATTGTATTCAAGATCATCCTGCAGCGGGACAGTTAGCTCAAGATTAGGGATCAAATACAACCGGTTTGTCAGAGCACTTTCGTATTCGCCTTCGAAACGAAAGAACGAATTCTCCGAAAGATAGAGATCAGCATCAATTTCGAACCATTGTGGCGCCAGTCCTTTGATACCGAGAACTGCATTGTACCGCTCTGGAAGATCGCTGGGCGTATTTGCATAAACTCCCACCACAGCGTCAAAAAAACTCGAAATGGGCATCTGCAACCGTAGTTGGTTTTCAAGGGTCTCGAATTTACCTGAGCGCTCTTGAACCTCCGCTTCGCTGCGCCAGACGAACCTTGACTCATCAGTTCCAACGAAAGCGTCGAAATCCCACTGAATAGTATCCTCTCCTTTATCATTAGATCTGTACTCCAATTGCTCCGCCTGAAACCCGTAAGTATAGGTCTCTGCGCTTGTGTCAGCGGCCCAGCCAAACGAAAGCCCGGCTGCCGCAAATGTTGGGGCGATTAAGTTTTTCATGATTCTTTACTCTGTTTTTTTGCTGTCAGGAGGTCAGGCGGGGCCACCTTGAATGACTATTTTGCGGAACATGCCCGCATCGGCATGGTAGGAAAGATGACAATGGAATGCCCATTGGCCAGTTACGTCCACTTCGGTTTCGGTATAGACGGTAGTTCCCGGTGCAATATTGACAGTGTGTTTGATCGGATCGTACTCGCCCTTTCCGGCATCAAGAATTGACCACATGCCATGCAGGTGCATTGGGTGCGACATCATAGTTTCATTGACAAACTTGAACCGGACCCGCTCCCCGTACTGCAGCTTGATGGGCTCGGCCTCGGAAAGTTTCTCTCCGTTGATCGACCAGATGTATCGCTCCATGTTACCAGTCAGACGCACTTCAATTTCGCGTGTTGCCGACCGATCCCTATAACGCGGTTTGCGCGCCTGAAGGTCACCATAGCTCAGGAATTTTCCGCCGTTCGCCGCCACAGGAATCAATCCACTACCTGATGCGTAGAAGGGGTCTGCAGCTTTCGTGGTTGAAGCGAGGTTGTGGCCCATTTTGCTATGGTCCATTCCGCTCATATCCATCATCGAGGAGGTCGCGTTCTCCATGACAGGTTCTTCCACGCCCGCTCCGCTCATAACACCGCTCATATCCGCCATGGTCAGACGTGGTTTACTGCGAAGAGTTGGAACTGGCCCTGCCATTCCCTCACGCGGGCTCAAAGTGCCTCGGACCAATGCTGTCCGGCCCATAGACTCGGCCACAATGCTGTATGCGCGGTTTTCCTTGGGCTGGACGATCACATCATAGGTTTCGGCGACGGAAATGCGGAGCTCATCCACCGTGACCGGCTCTACGTCATTGCCGTCAGCCTGTATTACAGTCATTTTCAGGCCTGGAATCCGCAAGTCGAAATAGGTCATTGCAGAGGAGTTGATTAGCCGCAACCGCACCTTCTCACCAGGATTGAACAAGCCCGTCCAGTTCTGAGCAGTGCTTTCCCCATTGATTGTGGGAGTAAAACCTTGAACATCTTCGACATCCGTTGGCATCATGCGCATCCGACCCCACATCTTGCGGTCTTCCAGTGCAGCCCTCAGACCTACGTCACCCGTGTCTTTGATGAGATCCTGTGCGGTGCGTTGAGAACGATTGTAGTAGTCTGCCGACATTTTCAGGTTGCGCATGATCCGCTTACCTTGATGCGGATGGGTATCAGTCAACTGAACAACATAGTCGCGGTCAGTGCGGATACTTTCGCCTCCCTTTGGCTCAATCACGATAGCTCCATAAGCCCCGTCTGGTTCTTGAAACCCGGAATGACTATGAAACCAATAGGTTCCGGCCTGTTTGATTGGGAAATTGTATGGGAATGTTTCGCCAGGTTTGATGCCATCAAAACTGATCTTGGGGACACCATCCTGATCAAATGGAAGTATTAGCCCATGCCAATGGATCGAGGTGCTTTCCCGCAGGTTATTGGTTACATTAATAGTGACGTCCTCGCCTTCCTTGAAGCGAAGTATAGTGGGCGTCTGTGTGCTATTGTAGCCGACGCCTTTCTTTCCAAAATCTTCGGTGTCGATCCGGATTTTGTCTACAGTGATATTGTATGTGCCAGCCTGGGCTGTGGTTACAGAGCACAACGCAAGGGTCGCGCCGGTCAGAGCCGCGCGCAAGGATTTAATGGATGACATTGTCAGTCCTTGTAAAGATTATTGGTATTGACGAAATCCACTGCGAGCAGTCACTGCGCACAGAAACGTGAAGATATCAGGATCGTTCACGAAACTGCTTCGACGCATTCCCAAACTTCTCCTGCAACCCTTTCAAGGCTAAGAGAAGACAACGAAATGTCTATGAAAGATACGACTGACAAGGCAGTGGAGTCAGGAGCTTGAGTTCAAGCTTTGGGAGGCGGGACACGAGTCTCGGGACCGGCCAACCTTTTGTTAGGTTCGGTCAGAGGAACTGAAAGCTTTATCACGGTTTCAGAAATGGCACGGTCATACCAAAACTGAAAGGCAACCGAGTTCTCACAGCCTATTGCCTGGTGGCACCGAGCAGAACTGAGAGTTGCACTTAAGGCGGATGTTTCAAGCTGTTCTGCAACGAAACTGTCCGAACGGATATCAGCAGCAACCGCCATAGGGGCAAGAAACGAGGATGCAGTCAGCGCAATTGCCAACAGCATTGAAATCCACAGTTTTCCCGCCTGTTGGCGCATTATTTTATAGTTCCTTGTCCTTTTGACTACTGGTCAAGTAGCTGGGTATGATTTGCAATTCAAGAGCGGAACTCCGAAAAATTTATAATATAGATTCAACTTCTTGAGAGCCATTGGAAGAAGGCAAACCTGTTTAGTTTGAGTCGACGAACTAGACCTAGGTTCGGCAAAAAAAAGCCGAATATTTCACCATTTTGTTCTCACGATCTTGCGAAAGGAGCGACCTGACCTTCCTGCTTGGCAAGGCCGGGTGAGTTTGTGATCTAGGACTGTTGGAGCATGTCAGATAATCATCAATCAGGCCCACAGGAGGATTGCGTAAAAGGAACCGCTGGTAACGCTATAGAATTGGTGATGATGGCCTGTCGCATCATTGTGGTCTTGCAGATCGTTTTTATTTTCTGGTTGGTCGGGCCGTTGGCGGGCTCTCTAAGTCACGCAGTCTGCCCGTACCGAAGAACCCATTCGTGGCCCTCAACTTCATGCATAAGGTTATGGGAATTTCCCGTCATTCGACCACGAAAATACCCAAGCACCCGAATGCAATCGAAGCCTGGGCAAAATTGCACGCGAAAGCCGACGGCAATCTCCGACTATGGAGTATCTGCGCGCCCGGTCGGCGGCCGCAGAACCTTCGACTACGCTTGCACTGTCGGCTTGCGCGCCACGCGCAAAATTTTCCTCCTTGCAGCTACTGTCCTCCGACGATTGCTTGCTCCAGGATTGCCATGTTCAGTTGTCAGGCACAGAAGGCGATGCCAGTCTTAACTACGACAACGGTCGCGAAAGGCTTGTCAGCTGATCACACGGAATTGCTTCTTTGTACCCGAACACCATTGTTCCGCCTTGCAACGCCGAGATCACTATCTCGAGTTATTTGACACATGGAATGCCACCACTCGGGTAACTGGAATTCCAAACATCAGAATATCTTTGTTGGGCGGATTTCGATGTGACAACACTCTTATCGGACAGGCTTAGCGGTTTGACCAATGGCTTACCTCTGATTCATCGAAGAAAATAAAGCGCGCAAATGAACGAGAAACCCGGAACAAACAAAGATGCTTCTGACGAGATGACCGGGTCCTTCTACGGAAGCCATACAAACAGTATTCAGCCGATCTTGATCCGCGTATCCGAGGTAAACTCATATGGCGGTACGTCGAGGTTGCGCGGTGCTGGGCCTTTGCGAATGCGGCCCGACGTGTCGTAATGCGAGCCGTGGCAAGGGCAGAACCAACCGTCCCAGTCTCCAACAGGTTCGCTGCCGCCCTGCCCCAGCGGTATGCAGCCCAGATGGGTACAGACACCGACCACCACAAGCCATTCCGGACGTTGGACGCGGGCCGCGTCCGGTTCTGGATCAATCATCGGCACTGTATCGTCTTCCTGGGCCAATTCGATACGTTCTGTGGTCCGATGGTCAATGAAGACTGGCTTGCCCTTCCATTTCACCGTTATTCGTGTTCCCGGCCCTACCCCTTCCAGATCGACATCAACTACAGCCTGAGCTGACACATCGGCGCTTGGGTTCATGCTGTTGATCAAAGGCCAGATAGCCGCGCCAGTGGCAACGACCACTGCACTTGTTGTGGCATAATACAAAAAGTCACGCCGAGATTCGTCTCTTGGGGGTTTTCTTCTTTCTGAGATATCAGACATAACGTTCCTCCAACCTGTCCGTACCTCGCCGTCATATTGCAACGGCTTGGTCCGAGGGATTGAGCATGTTGCCCTATTTCCATCAGTTTGTGGCGATCATGGGTCCTCCATGGTTTTCCTAACGGTTCTTCTCAATCAGGCCGTTCTGATACTGCCCACGCGGCATTTGGTCCGTACAGCAGCCAGCCATAAAGGATGCCGCCAACAAACGCGGGAAAAACGCCTGAAGCAATGAAAAGGCCGGTGTTCTCTTGCCCGCCAAAATATCCAAACCGGGCGTCAATCCGGCTGCACAGAACGGCGCAATAGCTACCGACTACCGCGACGACCAGCACTGCCCGCCACAGCGCGGCGTTACCCCAGTACCGGAACTCCACCCAAACCAGCGTTGCGACGCCGATCACCGCGCCCATGGCCAGCCCGCAAGTCAAAGTCCACACGGTTTTGCCGGCAAGGCTGCCCTGTGGAAACAACATCATGCCCCAGACAACCAAATAGAACAGCTCTGCCAACGTAGTTAGCAAAATTGCTGTTCCCAACACTGCATAAAAGCGGATCGCGGGTTGTGCGGTCATCGTTCTCAGTGCTTGCCGTGGCCGCGATGCATGAAGAAGTGGATGCCCACGCAGGCCAGTAGGAACAGCAACGGGGAACTGAGCAGCGGATAGATTACATCGCGGTATTCCCAGCCCAGCACAGCGGCGCCGAAGGCTAACGCCGCGGCGACTGGAAGCCAATTACGTTTGGCGTGCCCGCTCGGTTGTGATTCTTTTTCTACCACTTCGGACGAGTGTTGCGGGGTGCTCTGTTCAACTTTGTCACGCTGGAGATGGGTTTTTTCGGCGTTTGAATGGGTCATGGCAGATTTGCCTCCTTATTGATGATCCAGTGTTTGAGAAATGTGCGCTCGTAAGCGAAGACCAGAACGATGCCAGCAACGGCATAGACCACGATCATCGGGTCCGAGCGCAGTTTGAGTGCTGTGAATGCGATCAAGACCACGGCATCCAGCGCCAGGGCGGTCAGCAAGACCCAGCCCCGAGCGCTGATCTGACCGCGCAGCCGGCGCCAAACACCCCAATGCACTGCCATGTCCATCACCAGGTAAAAGAACGCCCCCAGCGAGGCGATGCGCGACAGGTCGAACAGCACCGCCAGCAACCCGGCGATGACAACCGTGTAGATCAGCGTGTGCGACTGGATACTGCCCGTCATGCCGAAATGGCTGTGTGGGATCATCTTCATGTCGGTCAGCATTGCTAGCATCCGCGACACAGCGAACACACTGGCAATCAGCCCTGAGGCGGTGGCGACCATTGCCAACGCAACAGTCAAGTAAAACCCACCCTGCCCCAGCACCGGTCGGGCGACCTCGGCCAGGGCATAGTCCTGTGCGGCACGAATCTGGTCCGGTGGCAGGCTTGTACCCACAGCGAAGGCCACCAACAGATAGACTACTGCGCAGATCGCAATCGAAATCATGATGGTGCGCCCGACGTTGCGATGTGGATCGACGATCTCGGCGCCGCTGTTGGTGATTGTGGTGAAGCCCTTGAATGCAAGGATCGACAGGGCCACTGACGCAATGAACCCCAGCGGTCGGGTGGACGCAGAACCCTGCGCCTGCCAGTCCCCGCCCGCGGCCCACAGCGCGGCAACGCCAAAGATCGCGATCCCGCCGATCTTGAGCGCCGACATGACGATGGACCACAAACCCACCGAGCGGTTCCCGGACCGGTTGACCGCATAGGCAAAGACAATCAGCGCCACCGCGACCACAGGCACCAACGGCCCGTCCTCGATATCGAAAGGCCTGAGCGCATAGGTGGCGAAGGTGCGTGCCACGAGGCTTTCGTTGATCACCATCGACAACGCCATCATCAGCGAAGCCGCCGCCGCCACTGCTCCCGGCCCGTAGGCCTTTGTCAGGATCATCGCGATTCCGCCCGAGGACGGCCAGGCGTTGGACATGGCGATGTAGGTATAGGCGCTGAAGGCCGTCACAATCGCTCCAAATACGAAGGACAGTGGAAACCACGGCCCCGCTAACCCGGCGATCTGACCCGTCAGCGCGAAGATTCCGGCGCCGATCATCACGCCCGTGCCCATGGCCACCGCGCCTGTCAGCGAGATCGAGCCCGACTTCAGGCCGCCCCCGCCCCCGTGCGTCATATTCTGATGCGTACTCAAATCTTCGCCCCCCGCAGGCGTAGCGCATTGAGTACCACCGAGATCGACGATGCGCTCATGGCGAAAGCAGCGAACATAGGACTAATCAGGATGCCGAAGAGTGGGAACAGCAGGCCTGCCGCTACCGGAACGCCCGAGGCGTTATAGATCAGGGCAAAGAAAAGGTTCTGGCGAATATTGCGCATGGTGGCGCGCGCCAGCCTGCGGGCACGCACGATGCCATCGAGGCTGCCGTTGACCAGCGTGAAGCCTGCGCTTTCGATCGCCACGTCCGCGCCGGTACCCATAGCGATGCCTACATCGGCTTGTGCCAGCGCCGGCGCGTCGTTCACACCATCACCGGCCATGGCGACCTTACCGCCTTTCTCCTGCAACTCGCGGATGATGCGGGCCTTGTCCTCAGGCAGAACGTCGGCACGAATCTCGTCAATACCCAGTCGTTCGGCTACCGCCTTCGCTGTGCGTTCGTTGTCGCCGGTCGCCATGATGATGCGGAACCCCAGTTCGTGCAGCGCCTTCAGTGCGGCAGGTGTGGTTTCCTTGACCGGGTCGGCGACGCTGACCAGACCGGCCACCGCTCCGTCCAGCATCACGAACATCACCGTTTCACCCTGATCACGGCGCGCGTCGGCCTTGGCTATCAGATCGGCTGCCTCGAGCCCAAGATCGGTGACCAGTTTCAAGTTGCCAAGCGCGACCGGGCGACCACCCACCGTGCCTTTTACGCCCTTGCCGGTCACCGCCTCGAAATCGCTGGCGTCGGACAAGACCACGCCACGTTCCTCGGCACCGGTGACGATCGCTTCGGCCAACGGGTGCTCCGATCCCTTTTCCAGCGTAGCGGCCAGCCGCAGAACCTCTGCCTCGTCATGGCCGGGTTCGGGAAGCACGGCGACAAGGCGCGGCTTTCCCATGGTGAGGGTGCCGGTTTTGTCTACGATTAAGGTTTCGATCTTCTCGAACCTCTCCAGAGCCTCGGCATTTTTGATCAGAACGCCGGCCTGAGCCCCGCGCCCGGTAGCCGTCATGATCGACATCGGAGTGGCAAGGCCAAGTGCGCACGGGCATGCGATGATCAATACTGACACCGCTGCAATCAGAGCGTAAGACAGAGCTGGGGCTGGTCCCCAGATCGCCCACGCGATAAAAGCCAACGCAGCTATGCCGATGACCGCCGGCACGAACCAGCCCGCCACTTTGTCAGCGTATTTCTGAATCGGCGCGCGAGAGCGCTGCGCGTTGGCCACCATCTCAACGATCTGCGACAGCATCGTGTCAGCACCCACACGGGTTGCCTCGATCACAAGGCTACCGGTGCCATTGATCGTAGCCCCCGTAACCGGCTCGCCCTGTACCTTCTCGACCGGAACCGGCTCGCCAGAGATCATGCTTTCGTCAACAGATGAGCGACCTTCGAGCACAACGCCGTCTACTGGCACTTTGTCGCCGGGGCGTACCCGAAGTCGGTCGCCAACCTGAACCTCTTCAAGCGGGATTTCCTCTTCAGTTCTGTCAGGTCGGATAATTCGGGCCGTCTTTGCAGCCATATCCAGCAAAGCACGGATCGCCTTTCCGGTGCCTTCACGTGCACGCAGCTCCATCACCTGCCCGAGCAGAACAAGTGTAACGATAACTGCGGCTGCCTCGAAATAGACCCCTACATGGCCTGCTGAATCGCGAAAACCGTCTGGAAAAATTTGGGGCATCAATACGGCTACAACGCTGAACAGCCACGCTGCCGTCACCCCCATGGCAATCAACGAGAACATGTTCAGGTTCATAGTGCGGAACGAATTCCACCCCCGTTCCAGAAATGGCCAGCCGCACCACAGGACGACGGGTGTGCCAAGTACCAGTTCGATCCATAGGGTCGTGCGTTCACCAAAAATTTCTCGCACGCCTGACAGCCCCACATAGGGGCCCATCGTGAAAACCAAGAGCGGCAGCGTCAGAACCGCGCCCACCCAAAGGCGACGGGTGAAATCCACCAGTTCGGGGTTCGGCCCCTCGTCGACCATCGTCGCGCTTTCCAGCTCCAGCCCCATGCCGCAGTGTGGGCAAGACCCAGGTTTGGTTTGCCGCACCTGTGGATGCATCGGGCAGGTATAAACTGCTCCGTCATAGCCTGCGGGAACGACGTCATATTCACCGCCGTCAGTTTCGGTGAATGCGTCACTATGATGCGCATGTGTGTCGACGGCGCCCTGGGGTACAAGGTGCATTCCGCATTTGGGGCAGTCGCCCGGCTCAGATTGACGCACGTCAGGATGCATTGGGCAGACATAGGCGACCTCGGCCGCAATGTTTGCGTGGGTTCCGGTGTCGTGGACTTCTGTCATGTTCTGATCCCTGGTTTGAGCGTTGGTTGTAGAGCCGTTTGTTTTCGCAAAGGTCCGGCACAGTCCTTCAGGGTAGAACAACCATCTGGTGGCCCTCACCCAGTACCGGCACTTCTGATACAGCCGTCAAGCTAACCTGATCGACGATCCAAACCTTCGGTTCGGTCCGGCTCGATACCATCACTTTGCCCGAATTCGGTATTGTCGTCAGGTGGTAAGGTGCCGGTGACAGGTTGGTCGCGCGCTGTTTTCCCGTTGCGAGATCGATCGACAACAGCCGGTCGGTGCCCTTAGCGGCCACGAACAAAACGCCTTCCCGGTCGGACAGGCCGATCCCGTGCAGCTCGCCACCAATGTCATATATGTCGATGACGGAACCGCCGGCAAGATCCACGCGAAAAGCCTTGCCGCCATCGCTGTCGGCGACGAAGGCGGCGCTGCCGATGGCGTTCAGCACCAGATGCTCAGGGCCTTCGCCAACGCGGATGTTGCGTGCGACAAAGCCCTTGGCGACTTCTACTTCGCTGAGCGTGCCATTGCCGGTGTTGGTGACATAGACCTTGTTGCTGTCAGGCGAAAAAACCGCGTAGTTGGGCATTGGCCCGGTGGCAACGAAGCCTCGGAAACTGAGCGTTTCGAGGTCGATAATCGAAATACCGTCACCACCCGGATGAGTCCCCACCGCAAACCGCCCGTCGGGCGACACCGCGGTGTGATGCACCGCGCCTGGAACCTCGATCTGGCGGACGACCTCGCGTGTTTCTGCATCAAGGATCGTCAGCAGGCTCCGCCCCTTGTCTTTGGGCAACACGGTGACATCGCGCTTGGCGTGGTGCGCGGCGTGTTCGTCCTCGGACATACCTTCGGGTTTTGGTGGCGTTGTAGTCTCGGTTTCTGCGTAGCTGCCCGCGACCAGGTACTTAACGCCGGGCGCGCCGGCCAGCCCATGGACCGCCACGAGCCTCGGCAGCCGCTCGACGGTCTTGCCGGTTTCGGACTCGATCACCAAAACCGAGTCCGCGCTGCCTTCGGGAATGAACACGGTTGCCGCAAGCGTAAGCGAAGGCGCGGTCAAAGCTACTACGGACAGGCCTGCGGCCAGATTGAGCAGGGTCATTTAGGTTTCCTTTCGTCAACTGAAACGCGCACCATGGCGGGCACGTGCAGAAAAATCCGGTAGATGACGACCATCAGGAAGGGTGTCAAAAGCAGGGTCAGAGCGATGGCCTTCATGGCTTTGTCCTTTCAATCAGTTGAGTTTTGTGCGAGCCGCAAAGACATTGAACAGTCCGCCGAGCAGCAACGCGGCGTACCAGCCGTAGAGAAACGCCCATAACAGTCCCAACAGGAATGAGGGCAGGCTGAGCCAGGTCATTCCGGGCATCAGGCCGATCCAAGCCCGGTACATGGCAAAACTTGGAAAGATCAGGTCAAACGCCACGCACAGCAGGTAGGTTGCGGCCAGAAACAGGCTTAGCGCCCAGCCAAGGGTTATCACCGGAACACCCGGCTGATGTTCTTGTATCCCCATCACGCAGGGGCCACAGGCCAGGCGCAACAGTGCGAATAGCACCGCGCCCGTGACGAAAAAGTACAGAATGGTAAGCATGGTAAGTGTCCTGAACTGAGTTGGGCCGCAATCAACGGCTTGGGCAAGACCCCGGTGCGAATCCGGGGCCATTGCCGGTCACGTTCAGGACAGGTTTGGCGGATGTGGTAGTGGTGCGACCGGCAGGCTTGCGCGTGGTCGGAACCGTTCTGGCGCCACGGGCGTAGCAATACGCATCGAGAGCAATTCAGGTGCCGCCATAACTGCCATCGCATAGCAGCCCGGGTGCACTGAGCAGTCTAATTCTTCTGATGGATGAGACGCGGGATACCCACCGCTGTCATCGATCACAAGCTCGGCCTGGGTGGCGGCCTTCGCGATGTCATGCCCGGCATGGGACGGCACAACAGAGATCAGCATCGAAACCACCAACGCACAGATCAACAGGACCTGCAGTCGGCCCATGGCTCGGGCCGGCCGTGTCGCAGTTGATATCCATTGTGCGCGGATCACTTAGGGTTTCCTCCATTCTCCAACAGTTTAGGACCGCTTGGGCGGGTCGCATTGATCTGGCTCAAATCGTTTTCTGATAGGCCATGTGGCGTTTTACGTTTCCAAGCCAACCAGATAAGCGGCGCCCCCGTCAACAGCCCAAGCCCGATAACCGCAATGCTGGTGCCGCCTGTCGCGGTTTCGGTAATCTGGCTGCCCAGATGGGCCAGAACGAAACTGGCCGGCAGGAGTCCAGCCAAGGTGGCCAGTGCGAACCGCCAGAACTGAAGCCGGGTCAGACCGGCGGCATAGCTGACCATGTCGAAAGAAACGAAAGGCATCAGGCGGCTGGTGAACACGGTCAACATCAGGGCATTCTGCGATCCAAGCAACCCCAAGTCCAGCTTGTCGCCGAACCACCGGCGCAGCGCGTCGTGCCCCAACCAACGGGCTATCAGGAACGCCAGCAGCGCCCCCAACTCCGCCCCGATGGCAACCAATGCGGTTCCCAGCCCATGCCCATATGCCACCCCGGCAGCGACAGCGATCGGAGCGCTGGGAATTGGGCTGGCAACCACTGCGGCTGTCATGAAGCCGATGATGACAGCGGGTCCGAACGGGCCGGCCCACCCCACCCACGCAGCAATGATTTCGCGCGATAGTCCTGCATCCAACGCGCCAGACAGCCACAACCAGATGGTGGCGATCAGCAACGCGATCAAAACCGCGATGAAAACCAAACGGCTATTGCTGTGCAGGCCTTCCAGCTTTCGTTCCTCCTATGACATAGCTCGCCACCCCAATACGGGAGTGACGGATTCCGAGTTCACTTAGCGATGTATTTGACCAGCGCTACGATCGCCAAAACGATCAACACTGCAATCAGCAACATCCAAATCATGCCAAACCCCATTCCAGCGCCATAACCCATCATCGCTTTGTCCCTCAGTGGTTTGTGGCCGAGTGCGATGACCCGGCTACACGGTTGCGTTTCAGTTGTTGGTTTCAGGGGCTTTAGGCGCGGGTTTTGGGTCTTTCACGCTGTGTTTAGGCGACATTGTCTTCGCGCCTTTCTCGACTTCCCTGGCAGTCACCGCGCCATCGCCATTGGCGTCAAGATGCTGAAATCGGTCCACCATGGTTTCGCGGATCACTCCGGAATGCAGCGCCTCGAATTCGTCAATCGACAGGTTGCCATCACTATCGACGTCATGCGCCTGCATCCGGGCCTTCAAACCTTCGGCTATCTCAGCCTCGCTCACGCGACCGTCCTCGTCCATATCCAAAACCAACAGCCAGTTGCCGCGCATCATGCCCTTGCCATGCATACCACCCATCATCTGGCCATGCATCTTCATCATCTTTTGCATCATACCGGCGTGATCGCCATTCATGCCGTCGGGCGCACCCTTCATCATGCCACCCTGATGGCCCTGCATCTGCTCGCTGCTGCCATGCTGACCTGCGGCAAGTGCGGGCAGAGCCATCAAAGACCCGGCCAAGGCTACGGCGGCCAGCTTGAACGTGCGTTTCATGACTTTCACCTCTTGGTTTTTGTTTCGACACCAAGCATATGGCCCTCGACAGGCCCACCACTACCCCCCTGCCCTGTCTGGTTTGTATCGCCTTGTCGCAACCCGCCTGCCTGATACAAAGCGATACAAAAAAGCCGGGATTTGCTCAGCTCCGGGGCCTATGATCGCGCCATGACAGAAACATCGCATATCCTTGTCGTCGACGATCACCACGAGATCCGCGATGCGGTCAGCCGCTATCTTGAAAAGAACGGGCTACGGGCCAGCACTGCGCGCGACGCCTCCGAGATGGACGCGCGACTGGCAGCCGGGCGGTTCGACTTGATCGTGCTGGATATCATGATGCCGGGCGAAGACGGTCTTTCGGTTTGCCGCCGCCTATCCGCCGCCGGAGGGCCGCCAATCTTGATGCTGACAGCATTGGGTGACGACACCGACCGTATAGTAGGGTTGGAAATCGGGGCCGATGACTATCTGCCTAAGCCGTTCAACCCGCGTGAATTGCTGGCACGGATCAAAGCCATCCTGCGACGTACCGATATCGACGCGCGCCCAGTTGGAGGCCTGGCGGGCAAACAGATCGCATTCGGGGACTGGGTGTTGGACACCGACCGCCGCACCCTGACCGCGGCGGATGGAACCGAAGAAAGCCTGACAACCGCCGACTTCCGGCTGCTGGCCGAGTTTCTGCAACGGCCGCGCATGGTGATGTCACGTGACGCGCTTCTGGACTTGACCGCCGGCCGCAGCCCTCACCTGTTCGATCGTACGATCGACAACCAGGTCAGCCGCCTGCGCCGCAAGATCGAAGCTGACCCAGCGCGGCCGAAACTCATCACAACTGTAAGAGGTGGCGGTTATTGCCTGTCAACTGACGTGCGCGAGCTTTCGGAATGAAAGTCTTTGCTCAAAGCTTGCGCGGTCAGCTTATCCTTTTGATCATCGCGGCGCTGGCTGCGGCGCAACTGGTCAGCCTGTGGCTCTTTGTCGACGAACGCTCGATGGCTGTACACATGGCCCTTGGTATGGAAACGGCTGGACGCGCCGCAAACATCGCGCGACTGATCGAAGATGCTCCACCAGAGATGCACGATGCGATCCTGCGAGCGGCGAGCTCTCCGTTGGTGCGTTTCAGCCTTACAAATACGCCGGCGGTCGATCACACCGGGCATAACGCTGGTGGGACAGTCGAAAACACAATTCGCAGAATTCTGCCGGGCTATGAAAACCGCCCCATCAGGGTCGAGTTACATGAGTTCTCGCCCGATATGCTGCCGGCCGAAGGTTTTCCGTCTACGATGGCTGAAATGCACATGGCAATGATGCGTGATGACGTATCCACAGTTGAAATGCAGCTGTCGATCGCTCTGACGACCGATCAATGGCTCAACGTTGATACCCGGTTCCACAACCCACCATTGCAATGGCCTTGGCAATCCTTTGTCAGCTTCGGGTTCACTGCAACTCTGATTCTTGGTGCAGCCATTTGGTTTCTACTGACAAGGCTAACCGGCCCTTTGCGCCGCCTTTCACTCGCCGCAGACCAGTTCGGTCGCGGTGAAGACGTCCACGAGCTGACGGTTTCCGGGCCGACTGAGGTGCAAGGTTTAACACAGGCGTTCAACCGTATGCGTGACAGGCTGACCCGCTATGTTGCTGATCGGACCAGACTATTGGGAGCGCTGGGTCACGATTTGCGTTCACCACTGACAGGATTGCGAGTTCGCGCCGAACTGGTGGACGAGGACGAGACACGTGACCATTTGATCGAGACCATCGAAGAAATGCAGGAAATGGTGGACTCCACCCTGTCATTCGCCAAGGGCGTAGCCACGCGAGAACCTTCAAGTACCGTTCCAATTGGTGAGTTCGTAACCAAAGCGGCTGAGGATCTTATCCAAGCCGGTAACACTGTCGAAGTAGTGGTAGCAGACAATCCAGCTGTCACACTTCGGCCGATGCTAATGAAGCGCGCTTTGCGCAATGTAATTGAAAACGCCTGCCGGTATGGTGCCCGGGCCAACATCTTGGTCACGCAAGAGAGGAATGAGGCAAAAATATTGATTCAGGACCAAGGCCCCGGCATCCCGGAGCATATGCTTGACGCGGTATTCGACCCTTTCGTGCGGCTTGAAACATCACGCTCGCGAGAAACTGGCGGAACCGGCTTGGGGTTGTCGATCGCACGTACAATCATCCAGTCCCACGGTGGCACGATAGAATTGCTAAACGGGGAAACTGGCGGCTTGTGCGCTAAGGTGGTTCTGCCAGTTTTTGAGGGCCAAACGTAACTTGTTAACACAATCGGCACGTTCTGAAAGCTTATTGGAAGCGCACCGCTTTGGGCCAGTCTCAGGTGTGGGCTCAAACGCAGCGGCGGAGAACACTGAACTGGAAAGACTGACTTTCCCCCCAAGGGGTTTGGTGCAGGTGATGGCGATGCGCGACGAGTTCAAAATGTTCCTCGAAAAGCACGGCGATATCGCTCGGACTATGGCGGGCGACCGGGAGACCACTGCAAGTCTCCGGCCCATCAAGTGCAAACGTAGCAATGATCACATGGCCGCCAATTCTTACCCCTCTCTTCACGCTTTCCAGATAGGCCGCGCGTTGCGATGTATCCACGAGAAAGTGAAAAACCGCCCTATCATGCCAGACGTCATATCTGCGATCGGGGACCCAAGAAGTTATATCTGCGGAAATCCACGTGACTGTTTCAGCGGCGCGCCCCAACCGTTCCCGGGCCGTGTCCAACGCGACCTGCGATAGATCGAGAACTGTCACGTCATGGAGCCCCTTCGCAAGCAACGCTCCAGCAAGACGAGATGTACCTCCGCCAATGTCGATGACGGATGAAGGCTTAGACACTCTGATCAACTCGATGAGTTCAAGCGATATCTCTGGATCGTCCTCGTGCCAACTCAATTGGGTGTCAAACTTCTCGCCATAGACATCGTCCCAGTGCTCTCTTGTGTTAGCCGTCATGTCGTATCGTTTTCCCAAGTTGTCGCCCTGGAGATATCCTCATTTTGACCGCTCCGCGCTGCGTTTTCGACTGGAGCAAAAACCAACAAGGCAACGCCCCAGACAATTCGATGCTGGTCCGTTGAATGGCCGCATGAAGTCATCTCGGCGACAATGTAGTACACACATTCCAATTGTGAAATGTTTTAGGTGAAATTTGATTGTCGGTCAGATTTCCACTGGGCCGCGCAAGCAGCTCCAGAATTTAGCGCAAGTATAACTGCAGTGGCGCGGGCCGGAGATACCGAAGCGTTGGCAGTTTGTGTACTGCTTGCCTGGATTGCTCTGTTCTTTCAGAATAGCCGGAAGATTTTCTGAGCTTTGGGGCTTCAATCAGTCAACGAATTGCTTAAAGCGCCTTTAACCGACAATGGACTGATAACTTATGAGCAGAGCCACAGATCGTTGAAATATGATTTGGTTCTTGAGTGGCTCCTACTCCATTTCTCTTAGTTCATAGAATTTCCTACAGTCCTTGAAACGGTGAACAATCACATCATTGGTGAATAGCTGCCGCATCAACAGACTCAGTTTTTCATGATCGCGCCGATCGCATACATACCACCATCGCTTTTGACCAACATCAGTGTGACTTCGTCACCGGCGCTAATCTCACCCATCATCTGGGCATTCTCAAGAAGCTGCAAATCCATCGTCATCGCGGGCCACCCGATCTCGGGGATCGGATCATGGCTGACGTTAGCGGTTTCGTCGCCAATTGAGTTCACCATAGCTTTTGCGTGAATCGCCCCTTCCATCTGTTCGGAGGACACGGACATGTTGGAATGGTCCATGCCGTGGTTCGTTTGCGCGATGCTGGTTGTCGTCGACACGGCCAATAGGGCCACAATAGCAGTCAAAGTTCTCATCAGATGCTCCTGTTTCAAGGTTGTGGGTATTATTCTGCCGGAAGCGCAGGGGGCACTTCCTGGATCGTGTGGGAAATCTCTCGGTTCACGCGATTGAGCGCGAGCCGTTTCCAAATCACGAATATTGCGGGAATGACGAAAAGCGTAAGAAGCGTCGCTGTCACCATGCCCCCAATCATCGGCGCCGCGATACGCTGCATGATTTCAGAGCCTGTACCGGTGCCGTACATGATGGGTATCAGTGCTGCAAAGATCGTGGCTACAGTCATTACCTTCGGCCGAACCCGAAGAACGGCTCCTTCGAACACCGCGTCTTCGATATCGTTACGTGTAAGCTTTCGCTGTTCCGATTGCGCCAGCCCACGACGTTTCTCCCAAGCAAGATTGAGGTACAGCAACATGACAATCGCTGTTTCCACGGCAACTCCCGCCAGCGCGATGAAACCCACGAGCACAGCTATCGAAATATCGAAGTTAAGATACCACAGGAACCAAACCCCACCTGCCAATGCGACCGGAAGCGCCGCAAGAATTATCCCGACCTCAATCACCCGATTGAACGCCAGGAAAAGCATGAGCGTGATAATTAGCAGGGTTGCAGGAGCAACGATCGTCAGCCTGTCCTGCATTCTCTCTATGTACTCATACTGCCCTGACCAAGTCAGCGAATAACCTGGAGGCAGGTCGACCTTTTCTGCAACCACCTCTTGTGCTTCGGCCACATAGCCGCCCAGGTCGCGCCCCGCGATGTCGATGAACACAAACCCAGTTCGTCGCGCGTTCTCTGATCGTATCATTCCCGGCCCGTCAACTATTCGAATATCGGCGAGAGCGGACAGTGGCACATGAGCACCCGATGGTGTGACAACAGGCAGATTTTCGAGCCGTTCCGGGCTGTCTCGCAATGCTTGAGGGTACCGTAGGTTTATAGGAAACCTCTCCAGCCCCTCCACAGATTCCGACACTTGCATACCGCCAATTGCGGTCTGCACTACGTCCTGAACTTCTCGAACACTCATCATGTATCGGGAGGCGGCATCTCGTTTGACGTCGATTTCGATGAAACGCCCGCCAACAGGCCGCTCTGCGTATGCGGAAGCCGTTCCTTTAATATCGGCGACCGCACGTTCTACTTCGATCCCGATATCTGTAATGACCTCCAAGTCCGTGCCAGATATTTTGACACCGACAGGTGTACGGATACCCGTTGCAAGCATGTCGATGCGGTTCTTGATAGGTTGGATCCAAACATTTGTGACGCCCGGAATCTGAACGATACGATCAAGCTCATTCCGGATTTTCTCCATTGTCATGCCCGGTCGCCATTCTTTTTCCGGCTTGAGTTGGATAGTGGTCTCCACCATTGTCAGTGGTGCTGGATCGGTTGCAGTCTCCGCACGCCCAACTTTACCGTGAACAGTTTCGACTTCAGGCACGGTCGCGATCAGGCGGTTGGTCTGCTGCAGCACCTCACGGGCTTTTCCCGTCGAGATCCCGGGGTAGAAGCTCGGCATGTAGAGAAAATCGCCCTCGTTCAACTCGGGCATGAATTCAGAGCCAATTCTCTGGTAAGGGTACCACATGGACGCCACCAGAACGCCGGCCAACAGCGTTGTCGCCCAAGGCCAGGCAATTGCCGCGTCCAGAAATGGGCGATACACGAACACGACCAAACGATTTAGCGGATTTTTTCGCTCAGGTAGAATACGCCCCCTTACAAAGTAACCCATCAAAACCGGGACCAGCGTTATCGAAAGGATGGCCGCAGCTGCCATGGCGTAGGTCTTGGTATAAGCGAGTGGCGAGAAGAGCCTACCTTCCTGATTTTCCAACACGAAGACAGGCAAAAAACTAACCGTGATGATCGCCAGAGAATAAAAAAGGGCTGGTCCCACCTCAGAAGCGCACTCTTGCACAATCCGCCATCGGTTCTCTGCTGTGAGCTTTTCTTTTTCCAACCGCCTGTGCATCGCCTCGATCATCACAATCGATGCGTCGACCATCGCACCAATAGCGATGGCTATGCCGCCGAGCGACATGATGTTTGCGTTTACTCCTTGCGCCTTCATCAGAATAAATGCGGCAAAGATTCCCAGCGGGAGCGACAGAAGAATCACCAGGGATGACCGCAGATGAAGTAGAAAAGCCGCGCACACAAGAACAACGACGATGAATTCCTGCGTCAATTTCTTCTGGAGGTTATCGATAGCGCGCTCGATCACACCAGATCGGTCGTAGGTCGTTATGATTTCGACCCCTTCCGGCAGGTTTGAACGCAACTCTTCGATGCGCGCTTCCACCGCTTTGATGGTCGCCAACGCGTTCCCGCCCCATCGCAGGATGACCACTCCGCCAACCGCGTCTCCTTGCCCGTCGAGTTCTCCGACACCACGGCGCATTTCAGGCCCCAGGCGGATTTCAGCGACGTCTCCCAGCGTCAGAGCGGCGCCACGCTCGTTGACCATCAACGGCGCGCTTGCAAGGTCTGACAATTCGTCAATGTAGCCCGAGGACCTGACCATGAATTCGGCTTCACCCATCTCAATGACGCTGCCGCCCGTCTCGCGGTTGGCCGCCTGAATAGCCGTCCTCAGTTGCGCAAGTGTTATGTCATAGGCACGTAGTTTGTTTGGGTCGACGACGACCTGGTACTGTTTGACCATTCCGCCGATGGTTGCAACTTCTGAGACGCCTTCCACGGCTTGCAATTCATATTTCAGAAACCAATCCTGCAGAGTCCTGAGCTGCGCCAGATCATGATTTCCTGTTTCGTCAACCAGCGCATACTGATAAATCCACCCCACCCCAGTCGCATCAGGGCCAAGTTGTGGAGACACGCCTTCGGGCAAGCTGCCGGTAATCTGGCCCAAATATTCGAGCACACGCGACCGAGCCCAATAGAGGTCCGTTCCGTCTTCAAAGACGACATATACAAAGCTATCTCCAAAGAACGAGAACCCGCGAACGTCTTTTGCACTGGGTACGGCCAATAAGGCTGTCGCAAGTGGATATGTTATTTGGTTTTCGACAACTTGAGGTGCTTGCCCGGGATATGGCGTGCGAACAATTACCTGGACATCCGACAGATCCGGGATTGCATCAACCGGTGTCTCGCGAATGGCCCAAATACCCGCAACTCCCATCATGAATGCGAGGGCTAAGATGACGAACCTGTTGGCGAGAGAAGAACGAATGATGGCCGTGATCACTGCGTAACACTCCCATCAAGTGTGACCTCTAACAGAGTCATCGAAAAGTCAGGATTGCGGCGAAGGATCAAAGAAACACCAATCCCCACAGGCAAGTTCGAAACGTCGACCCCTTCCGCAACCGGGAAATCCATTGTCATACCCGGCATACCGATCTCGGTCATTGGACCGTGTGTTACATTCGCGGTACGCGCGTTTGGGTTGATACTGTTAATCCGACCAGAAACCTGAAGCGGCGGCGCGATAGGGGTTGCCCCAGCCAACACCATTGTAATCCCATCTTCGCGCGCGAAAGTCAGAGTCATTTCAGGACCAACTTCGAGCATGCTTGTGTCCAGTGTTGGGTCTAATGGGAAATCCATGGTCATTCCCGGCATGCCAATCTCAGTCATCGGCCCGTGTGTGATAGTCGCAGTTCCCGCCTCAACATTAACGAGGTTGATCGTGCCGGTGGCTACAATCGGTGGAGCAGAAGGCGTGTCGGTTTCTTCGGGTTCAACGGAATCGGTCGGCGTAGAGCCCTCTTCGCGAACTGCTACAATCGAGAACATTCCTCCTTCCCCCTCAGCCAGATCAAACTCAATTGGCATGTCGATCGGCACGGTTGTTAGACTTACTCCCACTACAGGCAAATCCATTGTCATGGCCGGCCAACCGAGCTCGGGGATCGGTCCGTGCTCAAGCGTCAATTTGCCGTCGGAAGTGACGGCGCGCGCGACACCGGCACCAGTTCCGGCTATACCATCGTCCGGCGCAAGCTCCATCAGGCTCAGAAGCCCATCCGCACCCCGCGCGATCACGAAAGCAACTGCGTCGCCTGCACTCAAACGGTCGAGTGAAACACCAGACTTCACCGGAAACTCCGAAGTCATTGCGGGCCAATCGAGGCTTTCGAGAACGTCGTGACGAACAGTTGCCATACGATTTTCAGCATCGAGTGAAATCAGGGTACCTGCCCCGCGTGCCGGTTCGGTATCCGTTGGCGCCATACGCGTGAAGCCGGCGCTCAAAGCACTTTCACTGTCGATTAGAAACTGTGCGGATGCGACAACTTCCTCGCCGGGTTCAAGCCCTTGTAGAACTTCTGTTCGTCCCCCCTCGCCGAAACTATCTCGAAGACCTGTGGTCACCAATCTCGGGCGAAAAGTACCCTCGCCTGTTTTCAAGATGACACGTTCCGCCGAACCGGTACGAATTAACGCCTCTGATGGAACGGTGAGAACATTCCGGCTTTCATCTGGTATAAGGCTGACACTGCCAAACATTCCTGGCCGCAGCACGCCATCGGAGTTATCGAAACTCAGCCTTACGGGAAGAGTTCGGGTTTGCGGATCAAGCTCAGGGTAAACATAGTCGATGTCGCCTTCGAAGATGCGACCGGGTAGGTGCTCGAATCTTGCTATCGCGCGCATATTCTCCGACAAACGCGCAATATCTCGTTCGAATACATCGACGATCAGCCATACTTCGGAAAGATCGGTGACCGAAAACGCAAGTGTACCAGGCTGCAGGTACATTCCATCGGCGGCATTCAGCGCTATGACAACACCGTTTTGAGGCGCTTCAATTTGCACATTTCGAACCAACTCACCGCCTGCCTCGATCTCTGCAACCTGACGTGCGGACATACCGTGGCTGATCAACTTATTGCGCGCCGCGTTCAAAATACGCGGGTCACCAGCTTCGACTGCGCGTACAAGATCGCCGGTCGCAGCTGCAATCAGCGGCGAAAAGAGTTCGAATAGAACTTGCCCCTTCTCAACGCGATCACCGACCGCGCGAACTTTCAGTTCCTCAATCCAACCTTCAACGCGCGTATGAACGTGGCTGGTTAAGTGTTCGTCAAAGCCGACGAAACCTACCGTCTCAATACGAGGCTCGATATCCGTCATGCGTGCAACCGCAGTTCGCACGCCAATTGCGTTGATTTCGGCGGAACTCAGGGTGACTTCTTCTGGGTCGCCAGAAGGTTCCTGCCCAGAATATACTGGGATCAAGTCCATACCCATCGGCGATTTTCCAGGTTCTGGCTGCCGAAAATTCGGGTCCATCGGTGCTACCCAATAGAGAACTTCTGGTTCGTTCGACTGCCCCTGATCGATTGGATTCAAGTATAGTCTTTCAAGAATGACACCTCCACCCAGGCCAAACGCCAAGGCAAGAACTGATAGTGCCGCATATCTTCCACGCATAGTAATCTCCTGACGGTCGCAGTGATTGCTCGAACCGAATCAACATGAAAACCCGCGCTTGCGGGCCTTTGGATGTTAGGAGATTTGGGGAGGACGATCGGGAGTCAGAGGCTCTTGGGAGATATGGGTGTCCGTAGCCATGTTATGGTTTTGCTGCCCAAAAGCTGCGGCCAATAACGAAAGACCAACATGGGCCGGATATTCACCAACGCAACAGATGCCCGAATTGCATTCTCCGTTATGATTCACGTGGTCATCCGCGTGGAATTGGCCGGTCGTAGGATGCAAACCGCTATGGTCGTGTTTGAAATCTGATAACTTAGCAAAGAGTGACAAACCGTAACGGTCATGGGTGTTACTGCTTTTCACGTCACTGCTCGCAACAGCAACGGTCCCGACGAACGTCATCGCCAAGCAGACGCATGTTAATAACGTCATTCGCAACACTGAGACAAACTCACAATCCATTCTGGGCACGTAGTGCGTTCGTGGCGTGTGTGCAAGCCAGGCGGTAAAAAAAAGCAGGTGATTTGAAGCGCTGCATTTTAAAAGGCAGATTTCCGCGAGTGCAAATCACAAACTGCCAAAACTGAAGGCAGTTTATAGACGAGCGCAGCTAAGACTGGCCGAGTTTTTTTAAGATCGGGCAGTCAGGGCGATGGTCACCGGCGCATTCATCAATAAGATGAGTCAGTGTTGCATGCATGGCCTTCAAGTCTGTAATCTTGGCATCTATCTCATTTAGGTTTTGTTTGGCGATTTCTTTCACGTCTGCGCTTGCGCGTTCTTTATCCTCGTATAGCGCCAGTAGCGAGCGACAATCCTCAATGGTGAAGCCCAAAGAACGGGCTCGCCCAATGAAGGCCAGCTTGTGCAGCTCCTTTTCGTCAAAATGGCGATATCCATTCAGGCTGCGCCTGGGTTTGATGAATCCGATATCCTCGTAATAGCGGATGGTTTTGGCAGGCAGACCCGAACGTTCTGCTACATCTCCGATATTCACAGTGGTTCTCCCATTCTATTCGGCAGGCGCTGATCGCAGCGTCTGCTCGGTGCTCTGCGAGATCTGATCTCGCCCAACTTTGATCGGCTTTACCCAGCGCAACCGCAGCGCGTTGGTCAGAACAAATACACTGGACAGAGCCATGGCACCTGCAGCCAGAACCGGCGACAGCAACGGGCCGCCAAACGGATAGAGCACCCCCGCGGCGACAGGTATGAGCAGCGTGTTGTAGCTGAAAGCCCAGAACAGGTTTTGGCGGATGTTACGCATCGTGCGCTGACTAATGTCGAAGGCGTTGACCACGCCTGTCAGGTCGCCTGACATAAGAACGACATCAGCCGCCTCGATGGCGATGTCAGTGCCTGTCCCGATCGCAATTCCTACGTCAGCCGCCGCCAGAGCGGGGGCATCATTGATGCCATCACCCACAAAGGCCAGTTTTCCACCATTTGAGCGCAGATCTTGCAACGCGGATACTTTACCCTCGGGCAGAACCTCGGCCACGACATGATCGATGCCAAGCTGCGCCGCGATGGATTTGGCAGTAGCGGTATTGTCGCCGGTAATCATCGCTACTTTCAGCCCCAGTCCGTGCAAAGCTTCAATTGCGTCTGGCGTGGTGGTCTTGATTGGGTCCGCCACGGCGATGACGGCTGCAATAAATCCGTCTACGGAGGCATAAAGTGGAGTCTTTCCGTTGATTGCGAGTTCAGCGCCCCGATCAGTCAACGCGCCCATTTCAACCCCTTCGCGACTCATCAGGCGGTCGGCCCCGATCAGGATTGTATGACCTTCGACTGAGGCGCTTACCCCGTAACCGGTGATCGACGTGAAGTCTTCTGGCTTCGGAAGCTCCAGACCACGGGTTTCAGCCGCGCGCACGATGGCCGTGGCGATCGGATGTTCGGATGTGACCTCAACGGCAGCAACAAGGCGCAGAACCTCCTCCTCGGTCATTCCTTCGGCCACAATCAGGTCGGTTAGCTCCGGACGCCCTTCGGTCAAAGTCCCCGTCTTGTCCACCGCAACAACGGTGGTTTCCTGCAGCATTTGCAAGGCGTCGCCCTTTCGGAACAGGACGCCCATCTCGGCCGCGCGGCCGGTGCCGACCATGATTGAGGTGGGTGTGGCCAACCCCATGGCGCAGGGGCAAGCAATGATCAGTACCGCAACCCCGGCTACCAACGCCAAGCTGAGCGCGGGATCGGGTCCGAACAACATCCAAACCAGCACAGTCACAACGGCCACAGCGATCACTACCGGCACGAACCACAGCGTGATGCGGTCGACCAGGCCTTGAATCGGAAGCTTGGCACCTTGTGCTTGTTCGACCATCTGAATGATCTGGGCCAACATAGTGTCTGCGCCGATCTTTTCGGCCCGGTACGTTAATGCGCCCGCGCCATTGACTGTTCCGCCGACCACAGTTGCACCTTCCGTCTTTTCGACGGGAACCGGCTCGCCGGTGATCATGCTTTCATCGACATATGACGCGCCGGTCATTACGGCACCATCCACCGCGATCTTCTCGCCAGGTCGAACGTGCACAATATCCCCAACAACGATCTGCTCGATCGGAAGCTCAATAGCCGATCCGTCGCGCTCAACACGCGCTGTTTTTGCCTGCAGACCGACCAGTTTTCGGATCGCTTCACCAGTTCGGCCCTTGGCGCGCGCCTCTAGGAACCGCCCAAGCAATATGAGAACCACGATCACCGCTGCGGCCTCGTAGTAGACGTTTGCGGTTCCGGCCGGAAGAATACCCGGCGCAAAGGTCGAGATCAGTGAGAACCCATATGCCGCCGAAGTACCCAGGGCCACCAGAGAGTTCATGTCCGGCGCGCCTTTGACCAAGGAAGGGAATCCCTTGGTATAGAACTGCAATCCTGGGCCAAAAAGAACGATCGTGGTCAGAAGGAATTGCAGGTAATAGCTGTTCTGGATACCGATCGTGCTCGCTATCAGGTGGTGCGTGCCCGGAATAACATGCGAGCCCATTTCAAGAATGAATACCGGCAAAGCGAGCAAAGCGGCAAAACTTGTTCGCCGGGCCAATTGGCGAATCTCTTCGGCTTTGCGGTCTTGTGGTTCGGTCTGCGTCGCGGATCGCAGGCTCGCCGGATAGCCAGCAGATGCCGCAAGCGCCGCGATGGCTTCGGGTGTTGTGACTCCCTCAACATAACGCACAGTTGCACTTTCGGTGGCCAGATTGACCGACGCGGACAAGACGCCATCATTTGCTTGCAATGCCCGTTCAACGCGCCCCACGCACGATGCGCAGGACATGTTCTGAATATCCAGCGTTACCTCTTCCGTCCGTGCCGGATATCCGGCGCTGTTTAACGCATCAGCAATGGCCGCTTTATCGGCTGGATCGCGGAAATCGACCTGAACGCTTTCGCTGGCGAGATTAACCGAAGCGGCATCTACCCCTGGCACATCTTTCAACGCGCGCTCGACGCGCCCTACGCAAGAAGCACAGCTCATACCCTGAACTTGAAACCGTACATGTGAAATTTCAGTCATATTGTCACCACTAATATTCTGCTGACGGGCAACATAAGGGTTCCAGCAAGTGGAAGGTCAAGGGATGCGGTTGACTATTTTCCTGCTAATCTTGGGGATCCAATAATCACGACTTGACCTTCCTGTGCTGGAATACTCTAGCCGGGACAACGGAATGCAGGAGCAAACACTCATGACGACCCTAAATACCCCAGAAATGAGCTGCGGGCATTGCAAGTCAGCTATTGAAAAAGCCGTTGCCACGGTGGATTCTTCTGCACAGTTGGACTTTGACATGGAAAACCGGACGGTACGTGTCTTAAGCACCAATCCACTTGATCGTATCCTTTCAGCTCTGAAATCCGAGGGATACGAAGCCACGGTCGCATGAAAATTGGGGGAGCACATGCTGTCGCCCCCGTTGGCTCTACCTTGCGTCCCTGACAGCCTCGATTAGTCGGGTCATTTCATCTTCCGCGATCAACCCCGGGGCAAGCGCATCACCAATCACAAATGAAGGGGTGCCACTGAATCCAAGCTGCCGGGCCAATTCCATGGACACCTGAATATGCGCGTCGACTTCCGGCGCCTCCATATCTGCGCGCAATTGATCCTCGTCTAGGCCAAGTTCCCGAACTACTTTCAGGACACTGGCCTCGTTGGCACGGCCGTTCAGAGCCATAAGCGCCCAATGAAACTCTTCATATTTTCCCTGGTTTCGTGCGGCAAGCGCAGCGCGTGCTGCGAAGACGGAACCTTCTCCGAGTACGGGCCATTCTCTATAGACAACTCGCACATCGGAATCACCTGCTATCACGCTTTTCACGACAGGTGCAGCGCGTTTGCAATATGGACAGTTATAGTCAAAGAACTCGACAACTGTTACATTACCTTCAGGATTTCCGATGACGGGTGCATTCGGATCCTGTTCAAGCAATTCACGCTGGTTTTCCAAGACGTTTCCAATTGCTTCGGCTTTTGCCTTATCTTCGCGCTGTTGAAGCAGTTCCACCGCCTGCATGATGACCTCCGGGTTTTCCAGAATGGCTTCGAGAGCCAGCCGCTTCACATCGGCTTCAGTCAACTCGTCAGCGCTCGCCATAGGAGCACCAATCGACATGGCGACGGCGATTAAGCCTGCAAATATTCGTTTCACATCAGTTTCCTTCCGTTTGTTCTGCCTCGGTGCGCTGCTCTTGCAGCTTGCGTTCCCGATTCGGCCAACTTTCCTTGATGAAGGCAAGGATGTCCCAGATTTCCTGATCCGACAGAGTGTCCCCGAAACCTGGCATACCGCTTTTGACGTCAGTGACACCCATCTGTTTTAGTGTTTGGTCCCCGCCAAGCTTTGTATAATCGAACAACAGCTTGTCGCTGTGATGCCAAGTGTGCCCTGTTCGGTCATGCGGGGGTGCCAGTAGTACGCCATCTGCACCGGGTGTTTGCCAATCCGGCTGACCCTCCAAATTTGCCCCGTGGCATGACGCGCAGTTTTCGGCGTACAAAACTGCACCACGTGCCGAATCCGCCGATGCACTGTTCTGCGCACGCCCACTAAGGCCCCAGCCAGCGACCGCGACAATGATCACTACAGCAGCCAGTGACACCCATTTCGCCGCGCTCTTGTTCATCACGCCACGCTCAGCCAGGTCTTCATACCAGCGGCCTGATGCGACAGCATGTGGCAATGAAACAGCCAGTCCCCCGGGTTATCCGCAACGAACGCAATCTCCCGCGTTTCTATCCGGTCAACCAGGATTGTGTCCCGCTGCGGCCCCAGGCTGCCGTTCGGCAGAACTTCCTGGAAGTGCGTCCCGTGCAAGTGCATCGCGTGCGGAAAGACGGTGTCGTTCTGCATCTGAATCCGGACTATGTCGCCACGCGAAACGGCAGCAAGCGGGTTTTCAGGTAACCCGGCGACACCGTTGAATGTCCAGATCTGCCCTTCCTGAACCAATTCATTGGTGCTCATGACTTGGCCGTTAAAAGTGCCTTGACGCAGCCCGCCCATCGCCCCGCCTTCCATCACCAATGGAACTGTCAAAGCGTCAGAAACATCTTCGAGAAAAGAAGCAGGGTTGGGTGGCAGGGCTGCGATCACACCGCGGTTAGCAGATGTGCCGCTTCCCGAAACCGGGATCTCAGCGATGACAAACGATTCATCGCGTTCGTGAAGAGTTATTTGAACGGCTTCGTTCGATTCCGCTGTGACATCAACAATTAAGTCTGCTCGCTGTGCAGGCCCGAAAATAAGGGATTTAAAATCCTCTGGCTGCCTTACAGGCATGCCATCATAAGCGACCAGTTTCCCGTTTGCGCCACCTACTGAGACATACATGATCCGATCAGTTGCCACGTTGACCATTCGAAGTCGCAAACGTTGGTTCGTCAAAACTTCTGTCATGGGCGATATGTGCGCGTGAACGTAATTTCCCATTCGGCCTGCATGCGTCCAGTCATGCATCGCGCCAAAATCATCGACGATTTGGGCATCCTGACCCAACCTCCAGTCATCCAGCAGGATCGTAATGTCACGATCCGTGTCCGGCGGGTCCGTTTCGTCGACGATGAACGCGCCGTAAAGGCCCCTGGCCACTTGTTCCGTTGACTGGTTATGAGAGTGGTACCAGAAGGTTCCCGCATCCTTCAAAGGCAAATCATACTGAAACTCGCCGCTTGTTGGTACAGCCTCCTGTGTAAGACCCGGCACCCCATCCATGTTGTTTGGAACCCGCAGCCCATGCCAATGGATTGCTGTAGGCTGAGGCAATGAGTTCAGGAGTGTCCGGCGAACCGTTTCGCCCTGCCGGGCACGAATTTCGGGGCCCGGAACACCGCCATCATATCCCCATATCTCGGTTTCAGGATAGCTGTCGGGGGCAACACGTGCCAATCCTGAACGCGCCTCGATTATTCGGGGGGCGGTGGCCGCCCTCCCGAGAGCCGGCACCGCGAGCAGTGCCGACGTGCCTGCAACGAATTGCCTGCGATTGAGCTTCATGAAGGTTTCCTTCCAAAGAATACTTGATCTCTCACTAGATTATCCCCCGTCGTGCACATCCAGCAGATAGGTTGCCATCGCCTTCCGGTCATCGTCTGTCAGAAAACTGGTCCCATAGTTTACGACCTCACCCATGGCGCCACCGAACACATCGCCGTCAGGCATGATGCCGGTACGCAGGGCATAGGCCAAGCTGTCGACTGTCCAACCCCGCATTTGCAGGGTTTCAAAATCGATGGCCGGCGCCTTGTCACCGCCCGGCAGAGAGTCGCTTCCCTTGAAGTGTTCGGTGTCCGAATTTCTTGCGCCAGCCAGGTTCCTCCCTGTGTGGCAGGCCGCACAATGCGTGGCACCTTCGACCAGTAAACGGCCCCGGTTCCATACATCATCATTACCTGGCACAGGATCGGTCCGGGGCGGTTTAAGAAAAGCCGCTCGCCACAGCTTCAAGCCCCACCGCTGATTGAAGGGGAACGCCATTTCCTGCTCTTTTGACGGTTCCGCTACCGGTGGAACCGTTAGCCATGCAGCCCAGAGATCGGCGATGTCCTGATCCGTGAAGTTGGCGTAGAACGGATAAGGAAAGGCCGGGTAATAGGGTTGTCCATCGGGCGACACACCCTGACGTACGGCGCGGGCGAACTCCTCGATGGTCCAATCACCGATCCCGTGATTGGGGTCTGTGGTCAGATTCGGTGAATAGAGCGTGCCGAACGGCGTATCCAACTCCAACCCGCCGGCCAAGGGCGCGCGCCCTTTGGCAAAATCTGTGTGGCAAGCGATACAGCCACTTGCCCTTGCCAGATAAGCCCCACGGTTAACGTCACCCTGAATGTCGAGCGATTGCAACGGCTGGCCAATCGGCCAAGCCATCACGGCAACAAGTCCCGCTGACGCCGTTGCGGCGGCAGCAAGGCCCAATCGGAATATCGGTCTCATGACGCATTCCTATTCCGACCGAAATTGCGTGTGACAAGCTGAGCATGTCTGGCTCAGCATCATGAACACACCATCTGCCGGCATTTCAGAAAGTTGTGCCTGATCTGGACTGCCGTCCATCATCCCGGCACCCATCATAGAACCACCACCCATCATGGATTCGCCGCCCATCATGCTGGCACCCTGCCCTGTTCCTGCCACCATCAGCCCGTTCTCGGCCGCCAATTCCAATCCTTGGGAATAGGTGTGCAACTGTTCGGCAAGTTCTGAGAATTCATCCCAATCTGACCAAATCTCCGGTTTGGCCTCTGAGGGTTTGCCGCCAGAGCCGTCCGGGAATAGCCGGGTCATGCTATCGCCTGCATGGCGACCGATCTGTTCCGCCTCGCGCCGGACCACATCGGCGTCATAGGGGGTTTTGCCCTGCATCATTGGCGTAAGGGTTTTCATACTATTCTTCAGTGCGGACATGCCGTCCATGCGTTCCTTCACGATGCCCGTGGCACCGCCGTGCGCCAGCGCTGTCACAGCGATAATCGACGCCAATGCGGCGCCTGTTGTCAGTTTCAAAAAGGTCATTGTCTTATCCTGTATGTCTGATTCAATGCGCCCAATTGGGGCAAGGTTTGGTCAATCAGGACAGGATGCGCGGCGGAGGTGGGTCAAAGAAATAGACGGCCAACGCCCGGAAGTGGCCCGCTGCAAGGGTTTGACGATCCATCCTCGAGGCCAACTCGGGTGCTGCTGGCGGCACTACGGCCATCGCAACACCATTGCAAAATGAACCGCCGTGGCAATGGCCAGGATGACCATTTTCAACGTGCTCAGGATCCGGTGTTTCAATTACAAGCGGTGCGTGCATCGTGCCGTCGTTGCCGTGGGCGAATGCAGGTTCCGATACGACCAGAAATCCGGCGATAAAGATGCTTACCGCCAGAATCCAGTACCCGATTGCCCTGCCTGCCTTGCGTTTCACGGTTCAGTTTATCCCGTTCTCGCGCTGTAATTCCCTAACATACGAAACGATGCCTTTTACGTCCGCGCGGGTCAAGCCTTCGACCGGCGGCATGTTGCCGAACTGCCAATGGTGTGCCTGAACGCCGTTCTGCGCCGCACGATAGAAGGCTTCATCCGAATGGTGGCTGGGCTCGTATATTTTGTGCACCAGCGGAGGAGCCAACCCTTCCAGGCCAGTTGCATTCGCACCATGGCACGCAGCGCACTTCGCGTCGAACGCTACCTTGCCGACCGTTGCCAATTGGCCGAATTGCTCTGGCAATTTGACGTCTTCAATTGGATCGCCGGGGGATAGCGCTGATGTATCAGGAGGCGTCATAGAGTGACCTGATGGTTGTTGATTAAGATTGTAGACGAAGCCGGCAGCGCCTGCGATCACTACTCCGCCTATCAAGAGTGTAAGTTTATCCATCTCAGTTTTTCACATGATTTTCAGTTATCGGACTTTAGCTTCCGACTCAGAAAGTCGCCTTGACCAAGGTCAGATCAGTTTTACTTGCGTGCCCACGGTGGCCAGTTCGAACAGATCCGCGATCTGCTCGTTGTACAAGCCAATGCAGCCGTTTGAGGATCTTCTACCGATTTTGCGCGTGTCATTGGTGCCATGGATGCGGTAATATTGCCAGCTCAGGTAGAGCGCATGTGTCCCCAGAGGATTCTCAGGACCCGGGCCTACATAGTCGGGCCATGCGGGATTGCGCTCTTTCATTGCCGGCGTCGGTCGCCAAGATGGCCCTTCGACCTTGCGAATAACCGTGGTGTGGCCCAACCTTGTAAGGTCTTCCGTGAGCGGCACGCTTGTCGGATACATCCGATAGACACTTTCGTCTTCTGACCAATATTGTAACACTTTCGACTGTGTATCGGAGAGGATCACACCGTTCTTAAGCGTATCGAAGTGATCTTGCCATTTAGCAACACGGAAAGACGACACATTGCGGCGTGTACCTTCGGTTTCCGCGGACTGGGCCAAAACGGCCGGTGCGGGTAAAAACGTCGTCGCAGCAAACGCGGCCATTACTCTGCGTCGCGAAATTGCCCCTCTATCCTTGCTCTGTTTCATACCTGCCATCCCAACCGGTTGTTCTTGTATCTCGACTCAAATATTTCCTATGCCCGGTTCCTGCGCTGGAAGGTCAACACGCAAAAGGCTTTGTATCAGGGATATTTCGTCTGGCATGTCGTAACCGTTGGCGCAGGGATTTTGCCCCAAAGGCGGGCTCATATCATCAAATCATTGTGGCAAAACAATTTTCTTGGGCACGTTACTAAGCCGCTTCAAGCCGAACTTGGCTTTTATTGAATTAGCGGAGCACAAAAAAGCAACGCTAACAATCGCTTAGTTCTTGGTGAATTGATGTGATCACCTGCCGATGCGAAGGTATCAGCTACTGCAAATGACAATCACCGTGGGCTAAACACCATGTCCTCCAAGAAAGCTCTGCACGCACTGGCCGCACTTTTGTTTGTCAGCGCCTGTACAGAAACAACATCGCTTTCTGCAGAAAGCGAGCCCGGAACGATCTCCCGAGTTCCGGACACCGTTGCCCAAATCGCGGCCCCGGGTCAGGACCTGACCGCTGTGAAAATCATGCCCGATGACGGGTGCTATTGGTATCGCTACGTTGGGCCGGTCGAAACAACCTTCCTGCCACTCAGGACAATTGACGGGCGCCCGATCTGTACGCGCGCCTGACAAACGCCTGTCAACTGGTCGCGGTCAAAATCCGCTCGGGAGGATAGAGATGAGCCGTGGACCCTGCCCTGACACGATCATAGAGCCCGATGATATGCGGCATAGCCATCCTTACGCAGCCGGAACTTGCGCGACCTCCGATGGATCTTGGGTAAGGTGTTCCGTGAATTCGCAAGTATGTATCGCGACCACCTTCGTACAAATACAACGCCCTTGATCCCAATGGGTTTGTCGGTCCACCGGGCACACCATCCGCAGATTGAGCATATTCCTCAGGGTCGCGCTCAATCATTTCGGCGGTGGGAGTCCAGCGCGGCCATTTGGCCTTTCGCTTGATCGTGTAGACACCGGGCTCGTAGAGATTACCTCGGGCAATGGCTACGCCGTAACGCATTGCCGTGCCGCCGTCTTCGATGAAATACAGATATCGTGCCACAGCATCGACATGGATGTCACCCGGAACAAGTGCTCGATTGGTTTGCACGCGCTGAGGCAGGAAACGCGGGTGCAGCCCCCAAGGATTGGATGTTGCGGGATCAAAATTGATCGGCGTCACTTGCGCATCCCACTCTGACCATTGCGAGGCTGCCGCCGATGCCACTCCGAAAACTGGCTGAGAGAAAATGGCGAGCGATGTTGCAACAAAATGTCGTCTGGTCAGCATTGATAGCGCTCCTGTTGCTTGGTTTGGTTTCCGGACCCGTCAAATGAGTGAAAACAATCAGCTGCACAATCCGATATGTCCATTCAATTATTCGTTCAAATCAATTGGCGGCCTAAATATTAGCATTCAAGACACAGGCTGCATCGGTTCTTTGACTCATCATGCACCAAGCCCTGCGGCGATAAACCTTGCAAAAAGGGATACATTTCCTGAAGCACTCGCGGCTTCGAGCGCGCTCATATATTCGGCGCGGTCCTGCATTTGGATCACCATCCAAGGATACCCTCCCGAAGCCAGCAAAACGGTTGTTGAGCCCCTTGTGCGACCAATGATCTAGACCCGGAGCAATCTCCCGATTGGCAGCACCATATGAGCGGAGCTTGTCCGTGATGATCCGTTTTGGAATGAAGTCAGGACGCTTTATCAGGCGGCGCAACAATCGTTTTGCGGCCAGTTTATCCCGATTAGGTTGGAGTATTTCGTCCAGCACCATGCCATGCTGATCGACCGCGCGCCAAAGCCAAAACTTGCGACCTGAGATCTTCACAACAACTTCATCGAGGTGCCAGACATCGCTTGGATGGCCCTGCCGCCGTCGCATGCATCGAGCGACCACCGGCCCAAATTTGATGACCCAACGCCGGACAGTCTCATGAGACACATCGATCCCGCGCACCAACAGCACTTCTTCAACTTCGCGCAGGCTCAAATTAAAGCGACGATAAAGCCACACCGCATGGGCCATGATCTGAGGAGAAAATCGGTGACGGTTATAGTTCATGGATGATGAACTCATCGATGCGACCCACGTCCAAATCCAAACAAGAGCAACCGAACTACAGTTAGCGTGACAACACCCAAATAGGAGACTGTTCGACATAGATTGCTTTAACGGTGGTAGACACAAACCAAATTTCTGGATTTCCAATTTTCAAAAAAACAACATGTTAGCGTTGCTCGTGTATTCCAAAAAAATCGGGTTTGGGCAAATAGCGCTCCTGCGCATTAAAACAGCTTGACCTTCCATCGCGGGAGGGCGCTACCAGAGGTCTCCAATCTCAATTTTGGAGCTGAACGTGAAAGACAATCAGACCGACGACGCGCCGCAAGCGGCAACACCGGGTACCGGTGGCAATATCATGAAATGGGGCATGATGGCCTGTTGCATTGTCATGGTCCTGCCGATCGTTTTCTACTTCATGGCTGGCGGGACGGTTGGCGGACTCTCTGACTCTTTGGGCCTGTTCGCACCGCTGATCCTGTGCGTCGGGGCACATTTCTTATTGCACAAGGCGATGGGAAAATCCTGCCATTCGACCAAATCGGAAGCTGAACGGCCGAAGGCAACCGACGCCTCTGTAGGACTAAACGCTGTATCCCGACAATAATCTACCATCATGAAGTCTCGGTGCTCAAGGTTGGCCGCCGTGTCGTTGACCGCTCTTTCGCTAGTGGCCTGTGCACCACGTCCCAAGCTGTGCCCTCTACAACCGCCGCTCGAATATTCTCTGCCCCAAGGCTGCCAGGTTCAATGGGTGGGCCCGGATGGCGGGGCTTATTTCATCTGCGATGACGGCCGTGAGGGGTTTGTGAGCTGACTGCAGGGATGTGACATTCCGGCCCGTTGACCCTCCAGCGCTGGAATCTGGCAGGGACGGGTGCAAAACAACCGATGGCGACGCGTTATGTCGAGAATACTCCTGAATTTCCGGCTTTTGATCTGTGGTTTGGTCTTTGGACTCATTTCCGCCGGGCCAAGCTTTTCAGCCATATCCCAAGCGTATGAATCAGAACCCTTGGTTGCCCATTTAATTACCACACAGGACGGGATCGCGCCAGGCGTCGAGACGATCACTGCGGGGTTGCACCTGAAGTTGGGTGAAGACTGGAAAACCTACTGGAGATCACCGGGCGAAGTGGGAATTCCGCCCAAGATCACCTGGGATGGGTCGCGAAACGTCAGCGACGTGCAGTTCCACTGGCCTGCACCTATCCGGTTTCGCGCCTTCGGGATTGAGAACTTCGGATACAAGGACGAAGTGGTCTTTCCGCTGACCGTTACACTCGAGAACCCCGGAGCGCCAGTTGACCTGAAGGCCGCCGTGACAACGCTGGTCTGTTCCAACATCTGTGTGCCGGTCGAGTTTGCGCTGAACTTGTCGCTAACCCAGGGGGCGAGTCGAGATCAGAACTCGACACGGATTCTCAATGCCTTCATGTCGCGGGTGCCAACCGCTGGGAACACCAGCGGAATGGCGTCCGACGCCGCAACACTGGACGCCGAGTCCAAGACGCTGACGCTGAGTTTCACCAGCGACCTGCCTTTTGATGAACCCGACATCTTTCCCGACATGGGGCGCGACACCGCGTTTGGTGCTCCCGACATCCGGCTCGCTGGCGACCGGCGTCGGCTGTGGGTACAGTTCCCGGTCCTCGCTCTGGCGGAGGAACCCCCTGCCTTGTCCGTCACGGTGACTGACACTAACCGCGTGGCAGAGTTTTCGCCCCTTACCGACGCCCCCCCTGCCCCGCCGCCATATGAAATCGCCGCCGCCGAAATCTCGAGCAGCACGCTGGTCTGGATCATTCTGCTGGCGGTGGGCGGTGGACTGATCCTGAATGTCATGCCCTGCGTGCTGCCAGTGCTGTCGATCAAGCTGTCCTCGGCTGTAAAGGCGCATGACCGCTCCTCCGCGCAGATACGCGCCGGGTTCCTGGCTTCGGCAGCGGGAATCCTTGCTTTCATGTGGCTGCTTGCAGCGGTCACTATCGCGGCACGGTCGCTGGGTTATTCCGTCGGCTGGGGCATCCAGTTCCAAAACCCTCTGTTTCTTGCGGTGATGATTGTGGTGCTGGCGGTTTTCGCGACCAGCCTCGCGGGCCTGTTCGAGATTACGCTGCCGCAGTCACTGAACACCCGGTTGGCCCGTATCGACGAGGGCCGCGTGCCGCTGATCGGCGATTTCCTGACCGGAGCCTTCTCTGCGATTCTGGCGACGCCCTGCTCGGCCCCCTTCCTGGGCACAGCGGTGGCCTTTGCCTTGACCGGACAGCCGATGGACATCGTGGCAATTTTCACCGCGCTGGGGGTCGGGCTGGCCATTCCCTACCTGCTGGTTGCGGTGCACCCGAAACTCACTGCAGCACTGCCCAAACCGGGGCGCTGGATGGTAGGGTTGAAATGGGTCCTGTCGGCGACGCTGCTATCTACGATCGGCTGGCTGGTCTGGGTGATGGCCGGCGTCGCCGGAGACACCGCTGCTACCGCTACGGCACTGGCTACAACTGTTCTGGTCCTGGTGATCTGGACAGGCGCTACGCTGCCGCCGATTTTGCGCTGGACAGCCCTGTTGCTGCCTCTTGCCGCAGCACTGGCGATCCCAGTTGCGACTGCCAGCAAAGACCAGGCCGACCTACTTGAGCCGACCGGAGAGATCCCGTGGATTACCTTCAGCCGCCCCGAAATCGCCCGCCTTGTGTCACGCGGCGAAGTGGTTTTCATCGATGTCACAGCCGATTGGTGTCTGACCTGCAAGGCCAACAAAGCGCTGGTGCTGGAACGCGGCGAGGTTCTGGCAACACTGCAATCGGACAAAGCAATTCCGATGCAGGCCGACTGGACCCGCCCCGACGATGTGATCGCCCGGTTCCTTGAGGACAATGGCCGCTTTGGCATCCCTTTCAACATTGTTTACGGACCGTCAGCCCCTGAGGGCATCGCCCTGCCCGAGATACTTTCAACCGCTGCGGTGCTGGACGCGCTGGACAAGGCCGCGCCGATCAGACGGGCGGCCAACCAATAAGCTGCAAGCGATCAGGCCCCCAACTCTGCAAGCGACCGGGCGATCTCCGCCTTGCGTGGGTCGGTCTGCGACAGGTTTTCGGCAAGCTTCTGCGCCTTGCCATACGCATTACGTGCGTTCTCATTCTCGCCCAGGACAGCATAGGCGTTGCCCAGCCGCATCCAGCCGTCCAGATCGCTTGGGTTTTCCTTCATCCGATTCGCCAACCTTTCGACCATCGAGCGGATGAAGACCTGCCGATCTTCGTCGGACATCTCCTCGGCCGTCGCCACCTGATCGGCAGTTGGGCCGGGCATGGAAGGGGCAAAAGCCGCCAGATCCACCGGCGCCCGTCCGATCGACGGGGCGATGCGTTTAAGCTGGGCCACAAAACTCTCCATCCATGGCCGGAACTCCTCTTCGGCGTCGATCCGCGTCTTCAGTAGATCATAGGCCTTATCAGGCGATCCAGCCTGCTCCAGACCAACGGCTTTGTAGAATGTCGCTGCTGGGTTCGATGGGTCCAGTTCCAAGGCTCGTTCAAACGCCCGATCGGCCTTGGGCGTAACGACACCGTCATCGGCATAGACCAACGCCTCGCCATATTGCGACACCAGTGCTGAATTCGCATTGGGTCGGTCCAGCAACCCCTCGAACGCGTCTGCGGCATCTCCAAAGCGTCCCATACGCATATAGGTCTGAGCCAACAACACCCATCCCTCGGTTGGCCCGCCGGTTTCATCCGCCTCGAGCCGCGACTTCAGGCGCACGGCAAGGTCGGCGATTTCACGGGCTTCGGCCTGCTCCCCCTCGCGTTGGGCAAATGGCTGGCTGGGGATGTCGGGACTACCCAATTGCCAATAAAGTCCCGCTCCGAGCGCTGGAACAGCGAGCGCGGCAAGTAGAATCATTGAGCGCCCGGAATGGCCCATCATCGCTTTGTCGTCCGATTGCCGGTCAATCGCCTTCAGGCGACGTTCTATCTCGGTTCTGGCAGCCTTGGCCTCTTCGGTCGAGATAATCCCTCGTTCCAGGTCCTTCTCCACTTCACCGATCTGGTCGGAAAAGATGGCAGAGGCGCTTTCGCGTCTTGACAAGTCCGAGGTCTTGCGCCCCATACCGGAGAGGGCGAGCGTCAGAAACACCGCCACGGCCATGAATGAAAAGATAATCCAGATCATGCGTGCGGCTCCGTGAGTGAATGGTCTTCGGGATTCCGTTCTTCGCTCGCGCCGTGTTCCGCTTTTTGTATTCGCGAATTTCTGTATCGGCGGGCATTCTGGGTCAAAACCGCTGTAGTCGCGATGCCGCCCAGCCCCAGGATGACGATAGGCGCAACCCACAGAATGTAAGTTGATGGCTTCCATGGCGGGTTGAACAGAACATAGTCTCCATAACGCGCAACCAGAAAATCCATAACCTGCTGGTCCGTGTCTCCTGCCACCAGCCGTTCGCGCACAAGCAGGCGAAGGTCACGCGCAACACCAGCGTTGGAACTGTCGATGTCTTGGTTCTGGCACACCACACAGCGCACTTGTTTCGAAATCACTCGTGCTCGCTGCTCCAGAACCGGGTCTGCAAGTAACTCGTCAGGCTCAACCGCGAATGCTGGCTGCGATACCAGCGCCGCCAGAATGACTAAAGTGATCACAAAGCGACCTATCATGACGCCTGTCCTCCGCTCGCTCGCGCCTGATCCAGCGCGGTGCGCATCCTTGAAATTGCCTCGTCGCCCAGCACCGGGCCAACAAAACGGAATACGACCTTACCCGCACCATCAATCACAAAGGTCTCAGGCACGCCGGAAATCCCCCATTCAATCCCGGCACGACCGTCTAGGTCGGAACCGATGCGCTCATAAGGGTTGCCCAGATCGTCAAGCCATTTCCGTGCGTCCTTCGGCTTGTCCTTGTAGTTGATACCCATCAGGCGAATGCCCTCATCGCGCACCATGCGCGTCAGCACTGCATGTTCGGCCCGGCAGGGCACGCACCAGGACGCAAACACGTTGACCACGATCGGAGCCGATCCGTCATTTTTCACCAGATCGGTGCTGGACAGCCCATCGGTATCCAGCCCATCAACCGGCGGCAGGTCGAACCCAGGCACTGGCTGCGAGATCAAAACTGACGGGATTTCGTTCGGGTCGCGATCGGGGTTCAGTCCCCATAGCAGGAAGGCGCCCAGGATGCCGGCAATCGTAATTGGAAACAGTGCAAATAGACGTTTCATTGCCCTACTCCGCCGCTACCGGAATGGAGCCCGGCCCGGTCCGTTTCCGTGGTGCACCGACGCGTAGACGCCGATCAGTGAGAGACAAGACCCCACCCAATGCCAACAAACCTGAACCGATCCAGATCCAGACCACCAATGGCTCATACAAGATACGTAGGGTCCATTTGCTCTGTTCCGATTCCGCCGCCGGTTCCGATATTGAGGCGTAAAGGTCCCCTGCCAACGTGGTGCGAATTGCCGACTCCGTCGTGCTGGTGCCCGCGACGAGATAGGCCCTGCGCTCGGGCTTAAGCGTGGTGACATAAGCGCCATTGCGAAACACCGTCAGGGTGGCCATGCGAGACACGTAGTTTGGTCCGCGAAGCTGCTCTACACCGTCAAAACGCACGTCGAACCCGGCAATCTCGAAATGTGTTCCGGGTTCGGCAAAGGTCACAACCTCAGACTTCCACGCGCTGGACCCGATGAATCCGATCATGCAGACCGCCAGCCCCGCATGGGCTACGACCATGCCGTAATGCGAACGCGGTAAGTTGCGAGCACGACGCAGGGACTCGGCCAGCGGTGCCTCACCCAGCTTAATTCGGCTGGCCCATTCTGTCAGCACAGCACCCAGCAGCCAAACCGCAAGGCCGATGGACAGAACCGCAAGGGCAGGTCCGCCGGTATCCAAATACCACACAACCAACGCCGCAAGCAGGCTAAGTCCAGCTACCCACTTCAGACGGTGCAGCACACCGCGCAAATCCGCCCGCTTCCACGACAATAGCGGCCCAATCCCCATCACAACGACCAAAACCAGCATGATCGGAACGAAACTGGCATTGAAATAGGGTGGTCCAACCGAAATCTTTTCGCCTGTAACGGCTTCAAGCAACAACGGGTAAAGCGTGCCGAATAAAACAGTCGCCGTTGCGGTTGCCAGCAGCAGATTGTTAATAAGCAAACCTGCCTCGCGGCTGATCGGGGCGAAAAGACCGCCGCCCTCCATTTCAGGCGCGCGAATGGCGAAAAGTGTCAGAGAACCACCGATCGCGACGGCCAGCAGCCCCAAGATGTAAATGCCGCGTTCGGGATCGACCGAAAACGCGTGGACCGATGTAAGCAAGCCTGAACGGACAATAAATGTCCCCAATAAGGACAACGAGAAGGTCAGCACGGCCAGCAGGATCGTCCAGCTTTTGAAACTGCCGCGCTTTTCGGTCACGACGGCCGAATGGAACAGTGCTGTGCCAGCCAGCCAAGGCATAAACGAGACATTTTCGACCGGATCCCAAAACCACCAGCCGCCCCAACCCAGCTCGTAATAGGCCCACCAGCTGCCCAGCACGATACCCAGTGTCAGGAACACCCAGGCCGCCAGTGTCCAAGGCCGCACCCACCGCGCCCATGCAGGATCGACCCGCCCCTCAATCAGGGCTGCCACGGCGAAGGAAAAGACGATCGAGAAGCCGACGTAACCCAGGTATAAAAACGGCGGATGCATAGCCAGACCCACATCCTGCAACAGTGGATTCAGATCCTGACCGTCCAGCGGCGCTGGAAACACCCGGTCGAACGGGTTTGACGTGAACAGCATAAAGGACAAAAAACCCGCGCTGATCCACGCTTGCACCGCCAAGGTGCGCGCTTTGAGTTTCAGTGGGATGTTCCGAGCCAACAGAGATACGCCCAGCCCGAAAACCACCAGTATCAGAATCCACAACAGCAGCGAACCTTCGTGGCTGCCCCAGGTTGCCGCCACCTTGAAAAGCATCGGTTTCAGCGAATGAGAATTGCTGGCCACATTTAGCACGGTGAAATCGCTGACCACGAACGACCACATCAAGGCGCCGAAGGCGATGGCGACCAGCGCGGTAAGCATGATTGAGGTCGCAGTTGCCGATCGCATCCATATGACATTATTCCGTGCTGCTCCAATCAAGGGCAATACGCTTTGCACCAAAGACACGGCCAATGCGAGTGCCAGGGCAAACTGCCCAATTTCCGGTATCATTCCAAAGCCTCCGGGTTTCCGGTTTTGCGGCCTTGTCCGACAATCCAGCGCTGGAGGGTCAAGCGCAGTATTGCCGCACCCACCCGGACGATCGCGATTTTGTTCGGCGGTCTTGACCTTCCAGCGCTGGAGACCCCCAGCATCCGACCACACAGATGGACGTACCGAACAAGCTGCTTTCAATGTGCGGGATTAGAAAACGAACGAAAATGAGGGCATCATGACACGGAACAACCCCGAGATTTTGTGCGGGTGGCAGCACATCCAGGCCGTAATACTGGCCGGGGGGCTGAGCCTGGCCTCCACCGCCATGGCCCACACGGATACGCCACCGGCTGACAACGTGGCAATGAACCCGCAAGCCTCCGGCAACATGTCCGCAATGATGCGCCCCGATGCGATGCCGCCCACGGGTGTCGTCGGCGGCATGCACCCGCCCGAGGGTGTTTTGATGCCGGTGTTCTCGTACATGAACATGGAGATGGACGGTAACCGCACCGGAACGCGGTCGCTGCCTACTTCGGGCGTGCTGGCGCAGTATCCGATCGCGCCGCTCAGCATGAGCATGAACATGGCGATGGTCGGTCTGATGTACGGTGTTACCGACGACATCTCGGTGATGGCGATGCTGCCCTATGCCCACAAGACGATGAAGCACCAGACCCGCTTGGGCCAGACATTCAAGACCAGGGCACAGGGGTTCGGTGATCTTAAGATCATCGGTGGATATGACATCTACAAATCCGACGGGCAGGTGCTGGAACTGTCTCTTGGCCTAAGTCTTCCGACGGGCTCGATAGATGAGACCGACACCACGCCGGCCGGGCCGGACCAGCTGCTGCCCTATCCCATGCAACTGGGGTCTGGCACCTACGACCTGCTGCCGGGCGTCACCTACACGAGCCAGAACGCGGATTGGTCGTGGGGCGGTCAGTTGGGTGCCATGATCCGGATGGGTGAGAACGATGCGGGTTATACCTTGGGCAATGTCTATTCGGCAACGGTCTGGGCTGCACGGCGCTGGAATGACCGGTTCAGCTCCTCGTTGCGATTGGTCGGCGACATCGTCGAAAATATTGACGGCGTTGACGGGCGCCTGAATCCAGACATGGTGCCCACCGCCGACCCGACTCTGCGCGGCGGCCAGTTTCTCAGCATCGGCATCGGAGTGAATTACCTTGTGCCGAGGTCGGGGGCTTTGGCGGGCACACGCCTGGGCATCGAGGGCGTGATCCCAGTGTATCAAGATTTGGATGGACCTCAGCTTGAACGCGAATACGCGGTCTCATTCGAGATCCGCAAGGCGTTCTGACCGTTCAGCCCTAAACCGACTGTAACCGGATAATCAGCGCCGCCGCGGCGGTCAGAACAACCACTGACACCGCAATCAGTAGCAGAGCTAAAATCACAGGTCCGCCCCGCCCGGGTACGCGGCGTGCCAGTTGGGCCGGAAATCCCGTACCATGGGTGATTTGGCTTTGCACGATTGATAGGTACAGCGGCAGCGCACCGACCAGCGTGGCGTACAGATAAACGCCCGAGATGTTCTCGAAATACGCGGAGCGCACCAGCGTTGGCCCAACCACCCGCAACGCCACTGCGCGGTCACCACCAAAAGATCCGAACCAATCGGCCGATAACGCGTAAATCAGCGCATGCAGCACGATGAACAGGACAGCCCGAAGTTGCAAATCGATCAACAGATACCGGACCGGGATGGCCCCCTTGCCCCGCGCCCTTACCCCGACGGCAAAAAGAAAAAAGCTGAGATAGTTCACAGCGAACACGACAGGCAGCCCGTTCGTCACCACCTGGCGCAGAAACCGGCCCAACGCGGAACCGCCGTTCAGAAGGTGCGTCGCAAAGCCCGGCGTACGCAGAACGAAGGCCAGCAACAATGGGGCCAACGCAAGACAGCTAACAATCAGTGTGTTCCGTGCAAACCGCCAAAACGGCATGTCGATCGCAAAATATCTCTCCATTGCCTACACCTTGCCAGCCATACCCTAATCCACACTCTATCATGGCGTTCCGACCAGCATTTAACTGCACATTGCACGAAGGTCCATTCATGGATTGATGGTTGGAAATCAGTGGTGTTAGGCGTCTCAAGAATTCGAAAAATTATGTACCTGATTTTGTTGCAGTCGCTATCTCACTATTGAGGATATCCGACAAGGGGTGTCGATTACTGCCGCGAAAAGGGTCCTTTTCGCCCCACCATAATGGGACCGGTCGTTCGTTGCGAGCGCTCTAGACAATCGAGGTCGCAAACAAACCTGCCACTAAAACTGCAGTTGACGATGTCTGCTATGACCTTCCACATCCCGCAGAAAGCGCGACCTTCCCGGATATGAGTTTCGAACCTCAGCGCGCTTGGAAAAGTGTTTAAACGGTCGGGCAGTCGGACACGCCGCTCTGACTGCACCCAGTCACCATCCTGGCTAGAGCTTTTCCCAGCTTCCTCAGCCCTTTGATCTTTTCACGAACAGAAGCCAAATGCCCGATGGTCAAGCCATGCACCTCTCCGCAGTAAAATCTGTGAATCCCGGAGACAAATTGGACCACAGAAACGGTCGGATAATCCGGTCATAGCGGAGTAAAATTCCGCCACTTTACGCCCGAGGCAACGAGCGACGGGCGGGGAGATGTATTCTGTGGGACTTAACAATCGGGTGCGCCGTGCGTGCCATGTTGAGGGTATGAGCAGGCAGGAGGCTGCGCGGATCTTTGGGATTGACCGCAAGACGGTATCGAAGACTTTGCAGCACTCGGTGCCGCCGGTGTATCGGCGCAGCAAAACACCATCACGTCCGAAGTTGGATGCCTTTTCCGGGATCATCGACCAGATCCTTGAAGATGACAAAAGCAAGCTGAAGAAGCAGCGCCATATCGCCAAACGCATTAATGCCCGGCTGCGTGATGAGCATGGGTTCACTGGCGGGATTACCATTGTCACCGATTATGTCCGGGAGAAGAAACGCCGCACCAAAGAGGTCTTCGTGCCGCTGAGCCACGCACCGGGGCATGGGCGGGTGGATTTTGGCGAGACGCTTGTTGTGATCTGCGGGATCGAATGCAAGTTGCACTACTTTGTGATGGCACTGCCGCACTCTGATGCGATCTTTATCAAGGCCTATTGACCCTATGAACAAGCGAGATTGGACTGCGGGATGCATCTCTGTCACTGATCGGCAGGTCGAAGAGGTCTATGCGATGGTACGAGACGGAACGCCCGTCCACATTTATGCCTAACTGCCTATCGATCAGGCCAGAGTTTATCAGTTTCCCAAAAGCCGACTTTGTGCCGTCGTCTAGACCGCGCTGCTATCGTGCTCCTGTATCTGCTTGTGAGCTCGAACTAAGCAGATCCGAATGAATGCTTGGAGCGGCGTTTATCAACGGGATTTGACTATACGCATGACTTCAAGACTAAGTCGGAAACATTCCGCCGCGCATCACCAGCGTCCAGCCAGTTGGAGTGCTTGGGTCTTGCATACGGATAAATGATATTCCTGTCTTATTCCACTTCTTCATCTTATCGGTCAAATTGTCGAGAACATAATCGCCGTTACTTGTGCGAATGACCAAGACCGCGTGCGAGTTCCTTTTTCGGTCGAAACCGGTAGCTAGTAGTAATATTGATGGGGCGACCCCATGGCGGATTAATTCACGTTTTTTGGCCAAAGCGAAGTCTTCGCAATCACCGCCCCGACCGGTAGGTAAAGCCCACTCTTCGTCCCGTCCGTACTGTTTTCGGTCTGATATCTCACGAAAAGATCGATTTACCAATAAGTTCACTTTTGAGGCTAACTTTAGTATCTCATTTGCTTCATTGACTGTTGCGGTCCGCGATCGGTCACAGGCCCATTGGTAGCGTTGACATAGTCCAACGGCACCTTTCGGAGCCGGCACTGCTTTGACCGAGTGCAGCAAGCTTGACGCACCGGCAGGCGCAGGAGAAAATAACGACATTCCAGCAGCTACCGTTACGCAAAGCGCAACTTTTGCTGTTGTCAAAAACACCCATTGAGTAATGTTTCCAGTCATTTTGTTTTCCTTGGGTTGAGCGCTTTTTCAACGGTCGGAAATTTGCGACCGTCTAATTGGAAAACTAAGGCGCAGCGAACGTTTGCGAGACCAACACATGGCAAGAAATTGGGGCTTTTCGTGGATAGGGTGTAGGCCAATTAGAGGTAAGAAAGTGGCAACAGTAGTGAATTTTAATCTTCCGCAGCTCTCAAGTACAAAGAAACCGTGAGCAAGTTTAATTGGGAATTCGGTTGCCCCAGTGTTGGCTAGCATGCCTCACAGGCAACAGACTTCCCAGTCACTGCGGCGCGCGCCTCACTCACGGCCGATCTTTAACAGTTCTTACCGCTCAGAGATTATCCGCGTCGATTTCAGAATGGCTTTGACTTGCGCTCCGTGAAATCACTGAACACACCGAGGGTTTCCTCGCTGACATGATGTTCGATACCCTCGGCATCATGCTCGGCAACCTCCGGTGAAACGCCCAAGGCAACCAGGAAATCCACAACGATCCGATGACGTTTCCGGCACGCCTCAGCCAATTGGCGTCCCGTTTCCGTAAGACGGAGCGAGCGGTAAGGTTCATGCTCGATCAACCCTTCGCGTTTTAGCCGGGCCAGGTTCTTTGAAACAGTGGGTTGGGTCACACCAAGGCGTTCGGCAATTTCCACCGGTCGCGCTGCGCCCCTCTCGTGGATCAGTTCAGCAATAAGCTCCACATAATCCTCAACCATTTCGCTTTGATGTGCCGTGCGAACCGCTTCGAATCCACTGGCCTGACTGTCAATCTTGCGGTCGGCGTCCTGTGGAGTGCTGTCGGTCATTTGGCTCACGATTACGTCATTGGGCTGCCTTTACTTGTATGCATTGCATCGCGCGGCTTGACAACGGTCTGCCGGTCACGAATAAGTTAGACAGGGCTAATAATTGTAGAAGCGGCTATGAAGAATCTAATTGCATCCACGTTCCTCGGTTTTCTGCCTGTCATGGCAGGCGCCACAGCAATCGAAGAGGCACCGTGGGCACCGCGGGCAGCTGCATACCGATTGACATTGTTCATGGGAAACCTGAGCCCGGTTCCGTGGGACAAGATCGAACAAAGCTGGATGTCGCCGCCCCTTGGCAGTGATCTGCAGATTGATGCGATTTCGCGCGTTTCCGACGTCGAGGCACAAGCGATCAGCCGCGCACTGGAATCCGAAAGCCGCCAAGCACTGTTCGAGGCCAGCACTGCAGCCGTCGCAAGTGGAATCCTGCGGCATCTGGATGCGGCCAAGGCGGCGCTTGGCCAGCCCGAAGCCGCATTGGAGGTGTCTCAGGCTGCCGCCCTGTTTCGCGCTTTTGAGGACGGCATCAAGGCTGCCGATGCACAAGCCGCGCGTGATCTGGGGCGGGCCTGGCTGGTTCTGAACTCTTCCCTTGGTAGCGCGGGCGTATTGGGTAACGGTGCGCGGAATGTTGATGCCGATAGATTTGCCGAGGCGCACAGTGTTGTAGCTGGCTATATCCGGGCAAATTACCTTCCATCGGAGTTTGCAGAGCGAAACACGCTAACGCCAATCCCCGAAACAGTGGTTCGCAGCGGAACGCCAGTCACGCTTCCGGCCACCCTTCCGCCCGGATCAAACATCGCTGATCAGCGCCAACTGCCCCGGTTGGTGCTGCAATTCGAAGAAGCTGGCGAGGACGAAGCCAACTTGCCGCTGGTGGCTTTTGGCGACATGCTGTTCGACAGCCCTGAGATTTTTGGCGGCCCCGCGCGCGAGCTGGGGATTGCCTGTTCCACCTGCCACAACCGGTCGGATGTGAATCGCGATTTCTTCATTCCCGGCCTGTCCTCTCATGCCGGCGGCATGGATGTGGACGGATCATTCTTCAATCCGATGTTCAATGACCGAACGGACGATCATCTGGACACGCCGTCGATGCGCGGTATCCGGTTCACGGCACCTTATGGCCGGGACGGGCGCGAACCCAGCCTGCGCCGGTTCATCCGAAATGTGATCGTGACAGAATTTGCCGGAAAGGAACCGACACCCTTCCAATTGGATGCGCTGGAGGCTTACGTCAAACAGTTCGACTTTTTGCCCAACCCTAAGATTGACCGGGCAGGCAGGTTGACCGATCTGGCATCCGATGCGGCCAAACGCGGAGAGGTATTGTTCAACACCGAGTTTGCCGGTCTGGACGACAAGTCCTGCGCATCATGTCATACGCCGAACCGCCAATTCCGCGACGGGGTGACCTATGATATCGGCAGCGCCGAGCCTCCGTTCCCGGGCGGTACACCAACCGCGTTCGAAACACCGACGCTGCGCAACGTCAATTTCACCGCGCCTTACATGCACGACGGATCATTGCCAACGCTGGCCAGCGTAGTGGATTGGTTCAACGACACCAAGGAACTAGGGTTGGATGAGGCTCAACGCGCCGATCTGACCGCTTACGTCGAGGCTGTGGGCGATGGCGAAGAGCCGTATCAGGTGTTCGATGGTCGTGACAGCGTATTCCGCCTGTCGTGGGAAGAGCTAACTACCTTCGCAAGCACGTTGGACACCCTGTTGCCGATGCAGGATTCCGAAAACATCGCGCTGCTTATCGACACGGTCGCCCCCGATCTGGCGGCGGATGCCAGTGTCATGGTCAATCAGAGTTCCAAGCCGGAAATCTATGAGTTCTCCAACATTCTGCGAGCGGTCGGCGATGCCAGCGCCAGCGGTAACTGGGGCGAGGCAAACCGCCAATGGGAATTGTTCAAGGTTATGCAGGTCGAAATCGACGAGAGGATGTTCTGATGGTGTCGCGTCGCAACTTTCTGGCCGCTACCGCCACCATGATCGCCATGCCCGCGTTGGCGGCGGCCAATCAGGGTCTGAAACTGGCTTTCATCCCACAGGAGAACCCTGAGAAGCTGCTGGGGGATATCAAGGTCATCACCAAATGGTTGACGGATCAGATGGGCGTCCCGGTCACCGGGTTTGTCACTTTCGACCATGCCGCTGCCGTCGAGGCCCTGCGCAATGGCGATGCCGACATCTCTTTCATGGGGGCGCTGCCATTTGTCCTGGCCGAGGATCAGATCGGCGCCGTGCCGCTACTGTCTGAGGTCTATCGCGGACAGCCCAGCTATTCTGGCCGCGTCTTCGTGCGTCGCGACAGCGGGATCGAAACCTTGGCCGACCTTGAGGGGCGCGACATTGCCTTTTCCGATCCGGTGTCGGAATCCGGCTACATTTATCCGCTCGATCTGTTCGTGCGTGCCGGGCTGTTTACCGGCACGGGTGATGCGGACAGCTTTTTCGGTCAGAAATTTTTTGCAGGCGGTTATCAGCAGGCGATGCAGGCCATGGCCAATGGGCTGGTCGATGCGGCAGGAGCCACTCAATACGCTGATCTCTACTTGACCCCGGATCAGCAGGCCGAGGTCAAAGTGCTGGCTGAATCCGAACAGATCCCCAGCCATGCGGTCATCGCCCGCCCTGACCTTGACGCAGGATTGCAGGCGAAATTCGTGGACACCATGCTGCGTCTCAACGAGGCTGAGAACCGGTATCTGTTGGCCTATCTCTTTGGCCCGGATGGTTATGTTCTTGCCGACCCGACCGTGTATGACGGCGTGCGCGAGACCGCGCGGCGCTATGGGTTTCTGAAATGACCGCCGTCATCGCACTCGACGCGGTGTCGCACTGCTTCGGCGGTGCAGCGGCGTTGACCAACCTGTCGCTTTCCGTGCAACCGGGTGAAAGCGTTGCGTTGCTCGGGCCATCTGGTGCGGGGAAGTCCACGATGCTGGCGCTGCTGGATGGTCGGCTGCGCGGTTGGCAGGGCCAGGCCAGTGTGCTGGGCAATCAGCTGTCAGCAACAAGGTCTCCGGCGCGTGAGATCCGTGCCGACATTGGTTTCATATTCCAGGAATTCGCGCTGGTCGACAGGCTGAGCGTCTATCAGAACGTAATGAACGGGCGGTTGGGCCGGATGAAAAGCTGGCCTGCGCTTTGGGGCCGCTTTAGCGAGCAGGACCATATATGCGTCACCCGGGCGCTTCAGGATACTGGCCTGTCCGATCTGGCGCATCGACGTGCAGATCGGTTGTCGGGAGGTCAAAGGCAGCGCGTGGCGATTGCCCGCTGTCTGGCGCAAGACCCCGAACTGATCCTGGCGGATGAACCGGTCAGCAATCTGGACCCCGCCCATGCCGAGCGCATCCTGGGCCTGATCACCGGCGCAGCGCGCAGTCGCGGGATCGGCGTCATGTTCAGCTCGCACCAGCCTGATTTATCGCGCCGGTTTGCTGACCGCATTCTGGGCCTTCGTGACGGTGAGATCCTGTTCGACAAACGGTCTGGTCAGGTGACAAGCGAAGATATCGACGGGCTGTATCACGGTATCAGCGCCGCAGCAGGGTTGCGTGTGGTCAGCTGATGGGCCGATCTGTCATTTGGGGTGCTTTGGCGGTTGCTATCCTTTGGTCTCTGACCAGTGCCGATATGGGGCTTGAAAAGCTACCCGGTGCAGGATCGCGCCTGGCTGAGTTTCTGGGGCGCATGATCCCACCCGACCTCTCGATCTGGCCCGAGGTGCTGAGAGGTCTGGCAGAAACACTGCGGATCGCCATCCTGGGCACTCTCTTTGCCGTGATCCTGTCCACCGGGCTGGCCGTTCTGGCCGCCGAAACGCTGGTGCCTCCGGCCATCTGGCGTCCGGTGCGTGGCTTGCTTGCAGTGATCCGTTCGATACCGCTTATCCTTGTTGCGATGCTGATGGTTGGTGCGGTGGGGCTTGGGCCCTTGCCCGGCATACTGGCCATCACCTTTCACGCCACAGGCATGTTGGCCAAGTTCTATTCCGAGGCCATCGACAATGTCGCCGCCGCGCCAGTGGCCGCGCTGGAAAGCGCGGGTGCCAGCCGAACGCAGCAACTACGTTGGGCGATCTGGCCGCAAATGGCACCGGTGATCATGCGTGACACCGTGTTCCGGTTCGAGCTGAACCTGCGTGAAAGCCTGATCCTCGGCATCGTCGGTGCGGGTGGCATCGGCCTCTATGTCCAGACTTACGTGCGTTCGTTTCAATATGACAAAGCCGCAACCGTCACGTTGGCCATCGTTGGACTGGTGCTACTATCCGAGGCCCTGAACACCGCCTTGCAAAAGCGGTTTAGCTAGCGTTCCCGACTTAAGCGACGGTTCGGTTTTCTCTGATGTCCAGTTAACTTGCACAAATCCAACCTGACGGCACCAGTCAAAAGGCAGTTCAAACACACTGAAAATAGGCGAAAAACACGGAGAACGGTAACCCGGAAACAAGATTTGCAGCATGATTCCGCTACCATTAAGCCGATCTAAAGTACAAGCCTGATTATTTTAGAGACTGGTGCTACTGATACTCAGAGAACTAGGGACCTTTTTCCAAACGAACGGAGTATACGATGGTCAATTGTATCGCGAAGCGGGCTTTTTGTTATGCCGGTCAGTTCGTATTAAGTCTTGTGACCATTGCTGGAATTGCGATTGCCGTTCCGTCGTCGACTTTTGCAAATACCCTTCTACACGAAATCAAAGCGGTCCCCGCCCCGACAGGGGCCAGGGAACTTTGCCAAAGCTATCCGTGGGCCTGCGACCGATCCACCACTACCAGTGTCTTGGACACCGCCACCCAACTCAGGTTAGCGGCTGAAGTTAATCGCGAGATAAATCGGAAAGTACGCGTGGTTTCAGATCAAAACCAATACGGTCGCAAAGAAGTCTGGACGTTACCAACGGCTCGCGGCGGTGATTGCGAGGATTTCGCACTTCTGAAGAAAAAGGAACTAATTCGCATTGGTCTTGCCCCATCCAGACTGTCAATCGCAACCGCACTAGATAGGCGGCGGAACTCGCACGCCGTTTTGATCATCCGAACAAAGAGTGGGGACTATGTGCTCGACAATCTGACAAATCAGATGAAACCATGGCAAGACACCGGATATTCGTTTCTTCGTATGCAAGATCCCAACACGCCGTCTGGTTGGACAAGGGTCATGAGGGGCGGTGTCTTTCCACCTTAGACCCTCTCACAGAAACATTTTTGCCTATTGCTGCTACGTCAACAATTTCGGAGTTGGCGCGACGGTCAAAAACCGTTGACCCACACCGCGACTGGAATCTGTTGGTCTCCGCATTCCGGAGGCAAGTGGGTATTGCTGTGACCCTGGCGATCATGTGGCATCGTGTCTTTCTCCGTGCGAATGTGTTGCCGCAATTCGGGCTATCAATTTCCCGGACCGGAGGGCCCGAACGCGCGCATTCATCCAATGTCGGATCACAAAACGGTATAGCCAGCCTTGCACACGACCGAATTCCTGCGCGTGATCGGAATAAAAGGCATCGGGCGTATCAAAGACGCCGAAATCCTGCACGATGCCGGCTTTTTGAATGTAAGTGTCGTCACCTTTCCAATCGACCAGGGGCGCACTCAGGCATTCGGTACCCGCCCCATAGCCACACAAGCTTTCGGTCCTGGCAAAGGTCTGCTGCAGTACGCGCAGAAATATCTCGTCCAGAATGAACCCTTCGAGGTTCAACCATGACTCGTCGGCCTCAACTTCGATCCAGGAATGCACGATTTCTTGTGGAACCAGTGGGTAGACAAGCTCAGGCACGATACCACGCTGCAGTTGCTTGTGGATTGTAAAACCGTGCAAGCGGCATCGGATACCCACCCCGCGCAAAAGCGCCATCAATAGCGTACCCTTGGTGTTGCATTGCCCATACCCATCGGCCAGTACATCCGAGGCGGGGATGTCATCGGCGTGGTTGTAGCCGAAAGCGATCTCATTTCGCACGAAGTCATAAATCGCGCCGATGCGATCTGTTTGCGGTAGGTCGCGCCAGCGACGATTGGCGATGAGCGCGGCAATGGGCCCAACTTCAAAATCCAGTAGCGGCGTGGCCGTAAGAAGCGGATCGTTGGCAGCCATAATATCTCTCCACGAATCGTTTGAGAGATGTTTAATTGCTCCAGTCACTGTAGGTTCAAGAAGTCTTTCTTACGGTCTCGAGTTCGTCTTTCGACGTCAGGCGTCGATTTCTTCGTGGTTGGTCAGGCATTCGGAATGATCGCGTAATACTTCGAGAACACGGCATTCAGATGTGTTGCCGCCGCTGCATTCGTGCACCATGCGTTGAAGTTCGGTACGCAGTGCTTCGAGGCGGGCCATTCTTTGCTCGACCTGTTTGAGTTGCCGACGCGCGATGGAGTCTGCCTCTGCGCAAGAGCAATCCGGATTGTCACTCAGATCAAGGAGTTCACGGATCGCCTCCAGCGGAAATCCCAACTGGCGCGCATGTCGAATAAAGGACAGGCGGTCGACTTCGGCATCGCCATAGCGCCGCTGCCCCCCTTCTGTTCGGCCAGGCTCCGGCATCAACCCGATCTGCTCGTAGTAGCGAACCGTCTGGACCTTTGTTCCAGTTTTTTTTCCAAGGGTACCGATTGTAAGCACATGTGTCTCCATTCAAAGATACAGTGACTGTAGTTTTGAATGCGGCGACCGACAAGTGAAACGGCATAAATTCGCCGAACCCGTGACACCCCGCCGCAGATACCAAAACTGCCTTGAACCTCTAGCAGCTAGAGCATGTACATGCGCATCCAGATATAAGAATCAAAGCAGGCAATTCGCGTTGAAACTGACAAAGTTCCAAAAATTCCTATGGGCTGTAGCAGGAGTCGCCACGGCCTCGTTTGTCTATCTGATGCTTTGGTCAGATTACAGCGCCAGCCAAAACCAAACCAGCGCCGCAGCTTTTAGCGCCAGGTTCGACTTGACCGATCATTCGGGCGTCACACGATCCGAAAACGACTATGCCGGGCGTTGGATGCTGGTGTTTTTTGGCTTCACAAACTGCCCGGATGTCTGCCCGACGACCCTGTCCGAGGTCGCGGCCGTCATGGACGGTCTGGGAAACAAAGCGGAAGAGGTCCAACCTATCTTCATCTCCATCGACCCCGAGCGGGATACGCCTTCGGTCCTGGCCGAATATGTGCCGCTCTTTGATGCAGGCATTGTTGGCCTGACCGGCACGCCTGAGCAAATCGAGCAAACCTTCGAGTCTTTTCCGATCTTTTACGAACGGGTCGAGGAGGCCTCGGCACCCGATGGGTACACAATGGGGCACACGTCGCATCTGTTCCTGTTCGACACACAGGCAGATTTTGCCGAGTCCTGGTCTTACGGCACGCCCGCCGAAGACATTCTGGCGGATCTAAAACAGAGAATCTGACGACAATGACCCGATTGACCAAAGAAACCGCTCTCGGACTGGCCTGGATGCTGGCGCTGTTGTCATCGCTTGCCGTTTTGTTCATCGGCGAGGTGCTGGGACAAACGCCTTGCCTGCTCTGCTGGTTCCAGCGCGCCTTCATGTTCCCATTGGCCATCATTCTTGGGCTCGGCCTGTGGTGGCAAGACTGGCGCGTCGGTCGATACGGGGTCGCGCTGGCGATTGGCGGCGCGGGCGTGGCCTTGTGGCACATGGGCCTTTACGTCGGTCTGATCCCTGAAAAAATACAGCCCTGCACCGCAACGGGACCCTCCTGTACGGATGCGAACCAATTGGTCTTTGGCATCCCAATCCCGCTGATGGCGCTCGTTGCGTTTGCACTTATCGGCGTGCTGTCCGCCCTTTCACTCAAGGAGATACAAGAATGAACAGACGTGGTTTGATCCTGTCCGTTCTCGCGCTCGGAGCTGTCGGTTTCGGCGGCGGTGCGTGGTACGTGAACCGTTCAAAATCAGCAGGCGTTGCCGATCCGGTTGCGCCTGGCATCGCTGAAACGCTCATCCGACCCTATTCTCCGGTCCTTGGCCCGGAAGACGCACCCGTCACCATTGTCGAGTTTTTCGATCCGGCCTGCGAAGCTTGTCGCGCATTTCATCCGATCGTGAAAGACATCATGGCACAACACGGCGACGCCGTGCGCGTCGTTATTCGTTACACCCCGTTCCATGGCGAAGCGTCAGAAGAAGCGATCCGCGTACTGGAAACCGCGCGGATGCAGGACGTTTTCGAGCCGGTGATGGAAGCCGTACTGAGAGAACAACCCAGATGGGCCGCGCATGGCGCACCCGAACCGGGTTTGATCCTGCAGATTGCAGCATCGGCGGGTCTTGATGTCGAGGCGGCAAAGACGCAGATGCGCGCGCCTCAGACAACGGGGCTACTTAATCAGGAACGTGCGGACGTTGCGGCTGTTGGCATACAGCAAACTCCCACTTTCTTCGTCAATGGCAAGCCACTCGATCCATTTGGTGAGGCCGAGTTGAGGCGTCTGGTCGCGGCAGAAGTAGCAGCGGCGCAAAGTTAATCACGCATGTGAGCAAAATCATGAAATTCCAACCAAAGAAGACCGCACTGGCAAGTGCCTTTGCCGCTTTTGCCCTGAGCATCGGTCTTTCAGCGCCCGTTCTGGCAGGGGCCGACGAAATTGTTGTTGAAGACGCCTGGTCTCGCGCATCGATCGGAACCAACCGCCCGGGTGCGGCCTATATGACGATCCGCAACACCGGCGACGAGGCAGTCACGGTGACCGGCATCCGCACAGACCTAGCAGAGATGCCGGAAATTCATCAGACTTCGACCAATGAACAAGGGGTCAGCTCTATGGCGCCAGCCGGGAATATCGAGATCGCCCCAGGTGCCTCGGTGGCACTGGAGCCCGGCGGATTGCACGCCATGCTGATGCGGCTCCAACGGCCGATGACCAAAGGCGAGAGCTTTGCATTGACACTGATCTTTGCCGATGGCGAAGAGATGTCGGTCGAAGTGCCGATTTATGGAATAGCGGCGCGAGGGCCAGAAAACTGATGCAGCGCAGACGTCTGTTGCAGATGGGTGCGGCTGGTATTGGCGTGCTGGGTCTTACGCTTGTTGCGGGTTGGTGGCAGGTAGACGGCCCCGGTGCACCCGACCCTGATCCGCTGCGGCCGCTTTCCTTGTCGGCCATGGATTTCCGTATGACCGACCACGAAGGCAACACGGTAAACACGCGAACGCTTACCGGTCGCGCAAGCATGGTGTTTTTCGGCTTTACCTATTGCCCTGACGTCTGCCCGACCACGCTGTCTGATATCTCGGACTGGCTTGACGGGATGGGGGATGATGCCGAGCAGCTGAACGTCGTGTTCATCACCGTCGATCCCGCACGCGACACCATCGACGCCATGGCCGATTACGTCAGCTATTTCCACCCTGCCATTCGCGGATGGGTCGGTCTACCTGAACAAATCGCCAAAGCCGCCGAAGACTTCCGAGCGACATACGAGAAGGTCCCGACAAATGATGGTGATTACACGATGAACCACACCGCCAGCGTTTTCCTTTTCGGCACTGACGGCCAGTTCGCCAGCACCATCGACTACCACGAGAAAAGGGATTTCGCGGTCCCCAAAATTCGCCGCGCAATGAAAAGAGGAACGGAAGAAACGTCATGAAAGCAAAACATTTGGCAGCTGCTGCCGTTGGTGTTTCGTTGGCAGTCGCTGCGGTCTTTGCTCTTACTCCAAAAGAACCTGCGACGCGGGCTCCTGTAGCAGCAAGTTTTCAGCCCCCGGAATACCCCGAGCTACCGCAAATTGACGCGACGCCTACGATGGACGTGGCGGCCGGCCGTCTCGAGTCCTGGCCAGATATGAAACCACCTGTTGTCCCCGCAGTCGCATCAGCTGATGACCCCTTGCCGGCCATTGATCCACCTTTGAAAACCTGGTCACGCGAGATTGAGTCCGGTGAAACCCTTGATGCAGTTCTTGCCGAGGCCGGACTTGATGCGACTGACCGCGCCGAGATCGCACTGGCGCTGGGAGCAGAATTTGACTTGCGTCGTCTGCGCCCGGGTCATTCGATCGCGCTTACCCAAACGCCCGATGGCCGCCCGCTGCGCATAACACTTGCGGTTGATGACGGTGTCCGCGTCGAGGCAGTCTTTGGCCAATCTCTGGCCACACGGGTTGTGACCCCTGAGCCTGACACCGTAACGATTGCCGGAAAGACGATCATCGAAAGTTCGATTGCAGCAGCACTGGATGATGCAAACCTGCCTGCGCGATTTGCGGTGGATCTGGCACAGATGCTGAGCGGTACGGTCGATTTCAGGCGCGAGCTCAGCGGCGGCGAAACGCTTCGCCTGCTCTGGCGCGAAAACCGTTTGGATGACCAGAGGATCGGCCAGCCGGACCTTGCCTTTGCGGCGCTGGAGATGGGTGAGACGCTCTACGAAGTGGTCTGGCCGGATGACAGCAGCGGACGCGCCACAATCTATGTTGATGGCGAGTTGCTTCGTGTGTTTGCACAACCTGTCGAAGGTGCACGTCTGAGCTCGGTGTTTGGCCGGCGCAAACATCCGATCTACGGCAACGTGCGGATGCATACCGGCGTCGATTTCGCCGCCGCGCGCGGCACCCCTGTGCACGCAACAGCGCCTGGACGGGTGTCCTATGTCGGGTGGCGCGGGGGATATGGCCGCGTGGTGGAAATCGCGCACGGGTCGGACACGGTCACACGCTACACTCATCTCAGCTCGGTCACCGATGACCTGTCAAAAGGTCAACGCATAAAGGCTGGCGAAGTGATCGGACGCGTGGGATCGTCTGGAACTGCGACCGGGCCCAACATGCATTATGAGGTGCTGGTCGACGGACGACCAACCGATCCGCTTGCAGATGACCGCCTCGCTGAAATCACAGGTGACAAATCTGCGGACACTGCCGCTCTGGAACGGCTGACCGTCGCACGAGCCCAGCTTGAGGAGCATCTTTCGGAACGGGTTACGGACAGGCTCTGATCCATTCGACGTCCCGCTCGGCAACACACCTCAAGTAACTTACCTTGCTATGTGTTGATGACGGCCCCGATCTTAATTCAGAACACGAAAACCGAGGAAACGAGGATTAGATATGATTGCAATTGCGGGCGCCTTGGGTGGTGCAATTTGGGGCGGCTTACTGGCCAAACGGAGAAACGGAAACCGTGTTGACATACTTCAATACGCAACAGGATACGGAATCGCATTTGGCCTGCTTGCTTTTATCGCTTCGGTTGCCATTTTGCGTCTGGTTTCCTAATGCAACTCTTGCTGATGCGGCGGGAAGGAACGTCCCTTCACGAAAACGCTTCGAAGTGTAATGGCCTTTGCGATTCACATCGTTGCCAGTATCTGGTGAAGCCCTATTTTGTTGAAGTCTTTTGAGAGTTCACGCCTCTGTCAGGCAAGAATGTAGATGGGCGTTCCGTCGGGCACCATTGCGTAGACCTCTTCGATCTGGCGGTCTGTGACAGAGATGCACCCGGCGGTCCAGTCTCGCTTACCCATCGGATCAACGCCTCGTCGCGGGCCACCATGAATGAAGATGTCACCTCCTGGCGACTTACCCTGCGCCTCAGCGAAAGCGCGGTCTGCTTCATTCGGGTATGAGATACCAATGGACAAATGGAAAAGGCTGTCCGGATTTCGCCGGTCGATGACATAAGCGCCTTCAGGTGTTCGCCCGTCGCCTTCGAACTGCTTGTGTCCATTTGGCGCGAAGCCAAGGTCGACCGGATAGGTGCGCAACACTCCTTCTGCTCCATCCAGAACCAGCAATCGCTCCGACTTGTACAGGCGAAGCCGTGTGACTTCTGGCCCTGTGTAGGAGCGGAACTTGTTCGCGCATCCCGACAGGAAAGCGGTCACGCCGCCCAAAAGGAAAAATCGTCTTGGAAATTTGCCAACCATCACTGCTCTATGCCTCTTTTTAGAGGTCTCCTATGTGGATCTGATACCACGAGGTCAGAATCCGATCAATGTCCATGCGCCACAGCGCGCTCCGCCAGAGGTTCGCTGACCCTTTGTCCTCCACGCGGCCCAGCCTTGTCTTCCTCTGCTCTCAGCAGGCGTAGTGCATTGGCCACAACCAGCAGTGAAACACCGACATCTGCTGCGATGGCACCCCACATTGAAGCCATACCTACACTCGTGAGGCCCACGAACACAGCCTTCGTCGCAAGCGAGAAACCGATGTTCTGACGGATGATCGACATGGTCCGGCGCGAATGTCCGATGAGCCACGGCACCTTGCCGATATCATCCGTCATCAGCGCGATATCCGCCGTTTCGATCGCCGCGTCCGAGCCGACCGCCCCCATGGCGATGGCATAATGCGACCGCGCCATGGCCGGCGCGTCGTTCACGCCGTCGCCGATCATGGCCACAATCTCGTGACGCTCGGCCAGTTCCTCGATTGCCGTCACCTTGTCGTCGGGCAACAGTTCGGCGCGCACCTCGTCGATGCCAACCTCGGCGGCCACAGCCCGCGCTGTGCGCTCGTTGTCGCCTGTCAGCATGACAATCGTTTTCACGCCCTGCGCGTGCAGCTTTGCCACAACATGTTTGGCGTCAGGCCGAATACGATCGCGCACTTCTAGAACACCCGTGACCCCGGTCTCGTCACCGACAACCACAAGCGTACTGCCCGCGCCTTCGATCTGGTTACGCAGACCGGTCGGGATGGCATCACCAAATCCCTTCTCGGTGGCAAAACGATCCGAGCCCAGCCAGACCGAGCGGCCCCCGGCACGGCCTTCCAGACCCCGGCCCGGCACTGTGCGGGTATCTTCCGCGGCAGAAGCCGTAATGTCCTCGGCCTCGGCCCGTGTCAGGATGGCACGCGCCAGCGGGTGCGAGGATCGCACTTCAAGGCTGGCGGCACTTGCCAGCAACTCGTGCTTGGACGTGCCGCCCAACGGGTGGACAAGCGCCACCTCCGGCTCGCCCATGGTGATCGTTCCGGTCTTGTCCATGGCCAGCGCCGTGGTGCGGCCTGGGGCCTCGATGTAGGCACCGCCCTTGATCAGCACTCCGGCCCGCGCCGATGCGGTCAGTGCCGCGACGATGGAAACCGGCGTTGAGATCACCAGCGCGCAGGGGCAGGCAATGACCAGAAGAACCAGCGCGTTATAGATCCAGAATCCCCAAGGTGCACCAAAGGCAAGCGGCGGAATAAGAGCGATGGCAACCGCGACGATCATCACGATCGGCGTATAGATACGGGCGAATTTGGTCACCCATTGTTCAACCGGCGCACGCCGGGCATGGGCATCACCGACCATGCGGATGATCTTGGCCAGAACAGTGTCCGACGCCGCCTTTGAGGCGCGCACCATAAGGGTCCCTTCGCCGTTGATAGTACCGGCATAGACTTCGTCGCCCTGTTCCTTGGGCATCAGGGCGCTTTCACCGGTGATCGGTGCCTGATCGACGGCGCCAGCACCGTCTATGACCTCTCCGTCCAGCGGAATGCGGTCGCCCCCGCGCACGATGAAACTGTCGCCGACAACCACTTCGGCCGCCGGAACCACCTCTTCCCGACCGTCCGGTCGCAGCACCAGCGCCGTCGGTGGTGCAAGATCAAGCAGCGCCGAGACAGCATTACGCGCGCGCCCGACACTCCAGCTTTCCAGATAGAGAGAGAGCGAAAAGAAGAAGGCAACGGTTGCGGCCTCGAAAAACTCGCCCAAACCGATTGCGCCGCAGACGGCAACAACCATCAGCAGGTTCATGTCAGGCGAAAGCCGCCGTGCCGAGGACCAGGCCTTGGGGGCCACCAGCCAGACGCCAAACAGGATTGCAACGGCGAACAACGCCGCCTCAGGCAAGGGCATCTGCACGTCGCCATGTCCTGAAAACAAACCGAGCGCACCACCCATTCCGGTTTCGACCAGATGCCACAGGAAACCAGCCGCCCAGAACCCACCACTGAGCATGGTGAAACGTCGCTGCCGCGCGATATGCGCCGCCTGATCTTCGGCGGCATTCTCATCGTCCCAGGGCTTGGCACTCATCCCGGTGCTGGCGACCAACTGCTTGATCTCGTCATCAGAGATTTTTTCCGCAGTTTCAAGTAACGTCATCCGTCCGTTGATCACATCAAACGCGATATGGTCTGTTCCACCGACCTTCGGTCCGACGACCCTGTTCAGGATCGCCACCTCTTCGGCGCAGTCGAGACCCGAGACCTGAAAGCTTCGGCCATTGACGGGAGCTGGCACGGACGGCGCCACATCTGCGCTGGCTCCGCCACCACAGCAATGTTGGCCTTGTTTGGCATCATGATCACGATTGCGATCGTGGCAATGGCTGTCGGACGGCATGAAAATACCTCAAGATTTTCCGTGGTCAGAAACAGATAGTCCCTACAGCAACTAGAGCTTCAAGGCCCAATTTTCGATAATTTCCAAAATGTGTGCTGTCTTGCAGAACATGCGATGTCATTGCAGCTTGCGGGCCATCAACGCCGGTGCGACCTTTCCGGCAACGAATCGAAACAATGGTCGGAAAAGCCTACATGCAGAAGAAGATCTTAGCTGTCGTTGCAGCGCTGTCCGTCACCGCTGGGTGTTCATCGCAGTTTGATGCGGAAAACCAGATTGGAAACCTGCCGGATTCCGTAGTGGCCCTTGCTGCCCCGGGGCAGAATTTGGCGACTGCACGCCTCGATCCGCAAGACAATTGTTATTGGTACGCGTATAGCGGGGCGGTCGAGACGACCCTGGTACCGTTACGCGCCACAAATGGCGGCCCGATCTGTGTTGCACGCGAAGCGTGACAATCGGGCGGCCGCCAACTCATTTTCGGGGGCCATTACGTTTGCGCGGTAACGCTGTCCTCGGCTGAGTATAGATATGCGGTCGAGCCGACTTTGACGGTTGGATAAAGATCGTTGATATGCGCCATGATCATGCGGACGCAGCCTGAACTGGCGCGTCCGCCAATGCTTCTGGGTTGCGGCGTGCCATGGATCCTCAAATAAGTATCTCGGTCGCCAACGAACAGGTAAAGCGCTCGGGATCCCAATGCATTGTTCGGCCCCGGCTCCATCCCGTTCCTGAATTCCGCATATTCCGGATTGCGCTCGATCATGGACGCTGTTGGGGTCCAATGTGGCCATTCAACCTTGCGCCGGATCGTATATGTCCCCGGCTCGTAGAGATTTCCACGCGCAATGGCGACGCCATAACGCATCGCCGTGCCGCCCTCTTCGATATGATAGAGATACCGCGCCACCGCATCGACATGAATATCACCAGGCACCAGGCCATCGTTCGCAGTGACCCGCCGCGGCAGAAAACGTTTGTGCACACCCCAAGGGTTTGTTGTGGCGGCATCATATCCAGATGGTGTAACCTGGGCGTCCCAGGCGGACTTTTGCGAACCCGTTGGCCAGGTCTTAGCCAACAGCGGGCTGGATACCGACGCTGAAAACAGCGCGGTGGTTTTTTGTATGAAATGGCGTCTCGTCAGCATGGTCCTGGTCCAATTCTTCAATCATGTCTGCCGGTTCAACGGTCCAGCGATCAAAGGATATCCATAATGCCTCTAGCAGCTAGAGCTTCAAGTGGTTTCCGGTAACGTTTTGGACATCAGCACCATTTTTGAGCTAGCTTGTGACCTTTGTGCCGGCGTCACGGTGACCCTGGAAGATGTGCGCTGACCTCGTTGACAGAATTGAGTGTTTTTTCATTAGGTCGTGCTGGCGCCACCAGGAACTTATGCTGCAGGGTAACTGGCAAACACCTCTGTGGTTCCATCCTTGTGGATCAGGAAGACGTCAAAGGCTTCGCGTTCGCTTGCTGGCCCCATGCCCGGCGAGCCGAAAGGCATACCCGGAACCGACAGTCCAACAGCATCCGGGCGTTCGTCCACCAGGCGTCGAATGTCATCGGGTGGGACATGCCCTTCGATCATGTAACCCTCTATGCGACCCGTGTGGCATGACATCATGCCCTCCGGAATTCCGTTGGCGGATTTGTAAGCGTTCAAGGCCTCCCATGCGCTGTTTTCCACGGTTACTTCAAAACCTTCCGCTTGCATGATTTTGATCCACGAGCCGCAGCACCCGCAATTCGGATCCTTCAGGACATGGATTGACGAACTGGATTTGGCGAAGGCAGGAAGCGCCGCAGCCGCCGCAAACGTTGCTACTCCGTACACCACGGCTCGGCGGCTCAGATTATTCATAGTCATATTTCCCTCCTAGGAAAGGTTACCCTGACCCGCTACGAAAGCGCGCCTGCTAGGTTGTCGCTAAAGTCTTAACACTGACGACAGGCATCTTGCCTCACTGAAAATCGACACATTCGTCACCCATGGATTCCATCTGATGTTGCTTTCTTGGTGATGTCAGAATTTGCCGCAATGATCTTGGTCAATTTATATAACGAACGAGATACCTTGGTCTAAATATTGCCACCGCATCCGGTGTTCAATGTTCGCCTCAGTAATTTTCGGTTTCGCAGACGACATCAACGCCGAAGGTGATTCAACGGCATTGCCAAGTTGTTCAGGCTGAGTGATCCAGCTATGTCGCGCTCATGAACATGCCAACGATTATCCCGCGCCTGAAGGGCTTTCGCTTTCCTCGTGAGATCATTGCTTACGCGGTTTGGGCTTACCATCGCTTTGCGTTGAGCACCGCTGACGTCGAGGATCTGTTGGCTGCGCGGGGCGTGATCGTCAGCCGGGAAACAGTTCGGTTGTGCGTCAATCGCTTTGGTCGACATTTTGCAGATTGCATCAGGCGGGATCGTCCACAGCCAAACGACAAGTGGCACGTGGACGAAGTCGTGATCATTATCCGAGGCAAGAAGCACTGGTTGTGGCGCGCGATCGCCGCAAACGTGGACACGCTCGACATTCTCGTGCAAACTCGCCGAAACGCCAAAGCTGCAAAGCGGTTTTTCAAAGGGTTGGTTGCCAAATTCGGCGAACCCAGAGTCGTCATCACAGACAAACTGCGCAGCTATATCAAACCAATCAAAGTACTGGCACCGGACGCTGACCATCGTGCCCACAAAGGTCTCAATAACGCGATCGAAGTGTCCCACCGACCGACCCGCAAAAGAGAGAAGCTATTCGGCAAGTTTAAGTCTCATCTACAGGCTCAGAGATTTCTGTCTGCCCATGACCAAATCAACCTGATCTTCCGTCCCCGCCGATATCAACTCACCGCAAAATCATACCGCCAAGCTCGCTCGGACGCATTCAACCTCTGGGACGATTACACCGCGGAAATGGCGGCCTGAACCTACCATTACCAATACCACACAAGCCCACGTCAACAACTTGGCAATACCTATCATTGGCATTGCTGCACCGTTGTGAACGTTGGCTTCAGCACGATTAGATATTGAGTCAAAGAAATCTCCTCACCCTAGCCGCATAGTCCTCAAACTCAGAACCGTACTGTTTCTTCAGCCACGGCTCCTCTGCGAAGGGTGCGGCTATCAAAACAAGGATTGCTGCTAGTCCTACAATGAGCACCGAAGGTGAAGATGTAAGGATCATCCAACCACCGACAATGGCAATATCGGCCACGTATTGAGGGTTGCGTGAGTAGCGATACATGCCAGCGGTCCTCAGCGTGCCTTTCGCGCCGCCGGTTTGCGGCACCCCGAAATGGGCAACTTCGGACCAGACGACAATATTGCCTATCACGATGAGGGGTATCCCAATCCCGAAACGCAGCCATCCTGGAACTGCCAGATCGCCCCACCCCCAGACGCCAAGTAAAATGAGGATGCCGAATAAGGAGAAGGTCGGCACCCAAACCAGAACGGGTGTGAAAGCTGTGTAGCGCTTAGGTGGCCAGATGCGACGCTCTGGAACGGCGATTGACCAAAGGATCGAAGCCAGTGTCGCTGCTGCAAGCCCCAGACCGAGAAAGAGAAGCGTCGATTCCATCATGGTCCGGCCTCTTCATGCCCATAGAGTCGCGCGCCATTGTGCGCATTCTTAAGATCTTCCAATTCAAGCGTGGAATGCCGGATGCCGAACTCCTCGGCTAGGCGCGCCTTTACGGCAGCTTTGATCCCTTCACCGGATGCGCCATCAGCGGTCACGACATGGCAATCCAGCGCCGCTTCATTCTCCTGCATCTGCCAAAGATGAACGTGGTGAACGTCATGGACTCCGTCGACGTCCCTGATTGCAGCGACAACCGCGCCATTGTCGACGTCGGGCGGGCTACCGAGCATCAGGATGCGGATAGGGCGGCCGATTTCAGTCAGAGCGAGATAGAGGATGTAAAGCGCGATACCGATCGTGATCGCAGGATCGACCCACCACATGTCATAGAGCAGGATGAGGGAGCCGCCGATAATCACAGCAACAGAGGCCAATGCGTCCGACAGGTTGTGCAGGAAGAGAGCGCGGATGTTCACGCTGCTTTTTTGCATCGAGTAGGTTAGCACGGCGGTCAATGTGTCGACGACCAGCGCCACTGAGCCCAGGATCACCACGGTCCAACCGGCCACCTCGGTCGGTTCGATGAGCCGCATCCCGCCTTCGTAAATCAGATAAACGCCGACGAGGATGAGGGTGGTGTAATTGATCAATGCAGCGACGACTTCGATCCGGCCATAGCCGAAGGTCATGCGTTCGTCGGCGGGGCGTCTGGCGATCTTTCGCGCAGCAAAGGCGATCACTAAGGATGCCATGTCCGAGAAATTGTGCAGCGCATCCGCAATAAGCGCGAGGCTGCCGGACAGGATCCCACCGACGATCTGCGCAACCGTCAGAAGTGCGTTAGCCCAGATCGCAATGGAAACACGGCGATCTCCGGACGCCGGGTCAATATGCGCGTGACCCTGATCATGAGGCATGACGTGATTCCTCGTGCTTATGATTAGGCAATGCCACGCTAGGAAGCTGCGGCACGCTACCTGATCTGATCCGGCGCACGCGGGCGTTCATCCAATGGCGGATGATATGGCGGTACAACAGGCCCTTTACGAAGCTGAACGACTGCTGATGTTTTGCGTAAAAGTCGTCGGGCGTCGCGAAGGTCCCGAAATCCTGAACAATGCCTGTCTCTTGGATGTAGGTGTCGCCACCCGTCCACTCCACAGGTGGAGCCTGCAGGCAATCTGTCCCTGCCCCGTATCCGCAAAGACTGGGTGTCCCGGAGAAAGAGGATTGCAGAGCCGTCAGGAACGCAGCGTCAAGGATAAACCCTTCGAGGTTCACCCAACCCGACTCTGTCTCCACCTCAACCCAGGAATGGATGATTTCCTCGGGTGCGATGGGATAGACCAGTTCCGGAACGACACCGCGTTGCAGCGCCTTGTGAATAGTGAAGCCGTGAAGACGGCAGCGTACGCCGACCGCGCGCAACAACGCCATGAGAAGCGTGCCTTTGGTGTTGCATTGACCAAAACCGTCAGCGAGCACATCGGTGGCAGAGATGTCGTCTGAGCGGTTGTACCCAAAGGCAATTTCATTGCGCACGAAATCGTAGACAGCCCCGATCCGATCATGTGTCGACGGGGTGTTCCAAGCTCTATCCTTGACCAGTCGTGCAATTGACGGATGGTCGAAGTTCAGGATTGGGGTTGGTGCAAGTAACGGTTCAGCGATTGTCATCGGCACTCTCCTTGATTCGATTTAGGAGAGTTGTAATTGCTATAGTTACTGTAGCTTCAAGTACCAAATTTGCTAGCTAATCCAGCGTCAATGTCAGGCAGTGCCCTACGGAAAACCCGCGCGCATGTATGCAATTATTTTCCAGACGTCGTCTTCGCTTAGTACTTCTTCAAAAGCTGGCATATCAGTTCCAAAACGCTCACCGCCTTCGAAGATCGCCCAGAGAAGGTACTCGTCTCCCGCCATAGGCATTTGCACGAATCTTTGCAGAAGAGCCGGGGACGGAACCAAAGAGCGTCCGGCCTCACCATCTCCGAGGCCTTTTGCGCCATGGCAACTTGCACAGGAATTCGAATAGAGCGCCTTACCGTCCGCGATGATCTGTGCCGTGCCCCGCACCGTACTGCGGGCACCGCGATAGGCTGTGGGAACCCCTTCGTTCATGTACGTCCAATGCCGCTGCATGCGCATTTGTTGTCCGGGCCCCATGTTGCCCCAACCCCAACCTTGCATGTGATCGGACCCCATTTGGCCGGAACTCATCCGACCGTGCCCCCACCAGCCGCCATTATTCTGTTGGGCCAATGCGCCAATTGACCCGACACTAATTGCCGCGACTACGGCGAGACTAAGAAATGTTCTCTGCTTCATGGCGGGTCGCTCCTATGGTTGGTAATTCCTCTCGACAAAACTGACACCGAAACTGATCTACGTCATTGATACAGATCAACGGTATTGCCAAGTTGTTCATGCTGAGTGACCCGGATAAATCGCGCTTATGAACATGCCAACGATTATGCCGCGCCTGAAGGGCTTTCGCTTTCCTCGTGAGATCATTGCTTACGCGGTTTGGGCTTACCATCGCTTTGCGTTGAG
>NZ_JBXWMM010000014.1:0-105836 GCF_059609825.1 Ruegeria sp. YTSB088
TGGCTCCGGCGGTAGGGATCGAACCTACGACCAATTGATTAACAGTCAACTGCTCTACCGCTGAGCTACGCCGGAACTGAGGCGCGTATAGCAACCCCGATTCCAGACGTCCAGTGGTTAAGTAAGAGAACGATCAAAAATTTTTGCTGTTTTAGAGAAACCGTCGAAAAACAGATGCAACCGACAGTGGGCCAATGGGCGCCACTTTGGTTTTCCCAGTCAGATCAACGAGATGAGCGAAAACATTTCGCTCGGCCGCTGGCAACAATGCCGCTGGCGTATCCGTATAGATGCGCTCAGCCAGATGCCGAGCTGTCCCGTCTGCATCTTCCAACGCGCTCAGGATCTGGGCCTCGCGGGTCTGGCGATGCGCAATCAGCCAGTCCAAACGTTCGGCAGGGCTGGTGATCGGTGCACCATGGCCCGCGTGGAAAACCGACCAGTCGCGCGCGCGCAGCCGATGGCAGGCAGCCATGAAGTCGGTCAGATCACCATCCGGAGGGGACACCAACGAGCTGGCCCAACCCATGACATGATCCGCTGTGAAACAGATGTTCTGCCAGGCCAAGGCAATGTGATTGCCCAGATGGCCCGGAGTGTGAATGACTTCGAGCTGCCATCCGTCACCATTGATGAACTCACCGTCCGCCACTTCGACATCCGGGCGAAACGTGCTGTCGATTCCTTCGCCGCCGCCAGTCAGCCCCTGCGCGGCAAGATCGGTCATGACGGCGCTGCGTCCTGCCTCGGGCCCACCATAGGAATAAATCACTGCCCCCGTGCGCGCCGCCAGCGGAGCCGCCAGAGGTGAATGGTCCACATGCGTATGTGTGACAATGATATGGCTGATCCTTTGACCCGGCGCCAAGGAATCCAGAATCGCGCCCAGATGTGCTTCGCTTGCTGGGCCTGGATCGATGACCGCGATGTCGCGATCACCCAGCAGGTATGTGTTGGTGCCACGATAAGTCATCGGAGAGGGATTCGGGGCCAGAATACGCCGCAAACCCGGGTGCAGTTCCTCGGGTTTTCCAACGGGTGGATTGAAATCATCTGGTGATGGCATTCTGTGCTCTTCCTCTTGTCCGGGCAGCCCGCTAGGTTTAGCGCATGTCTTCGCACTGGCTCAAACCTTATATGCCTCGCAGTCTTTACGCCCGGGCGGCGCTGATCCTGGTTTTGCCTGTGATCGTGCTGTTGCTGGTCGTGGGTATCGCTTTCCTTCAAAAGCATCTTGAGGATGTCACCGGCCAGATGACGCGCGCGGCATCCCGTGAGGTGACGTTGATCACGACAATGATCGAGGGCGCGGAAACACAACAACAGGCGCTGGCGCCGATTCGTCCCGATTTGCAGGCCCTTGAGATGAAGGCCAGATTTCTTGGCGTTAACGAAGAGCCTGCGATCGGCGCGCGGCGATGGTATGACTTCATCGCACCACAGGTCGAATCTGAACTACATCTCTGGCTGCCCGATCTCGTCGCCGTCGCTTTGCCCAGCAGCAAGGAGGCTCGGGTTTACCTGGATACGCATCTGGGCCTGCTGCAATTGACATTTGATCGGCGCAGATTGTCGCCTGCGGCTCCGCATCAATTGATTGTCACCATGGTGTTCTTTGCGGTCATCATGACGACGATCTCGTTTCTTTACATGCGAAACCAATTGCGTCCCATTACGCGCCTCGCCGATGCGGCGCAGGCATTCGGGCGGGGGCGAATCGTTCCGTATTCACCCGGCGGAGCAATCGAGGTACGCGCGGCGGGTAACGCGTTTCTGGATATGCGATCCCGGATCGAACGCCAGATGGAGCAGCGGACGTTGATGCTGTCTGGTGTCAGTCACGATCTGCGTACTCCGTTGACTCGTCTGAAGCTTGGACTGTCGATGTTGCCCGAAGATGAGGCCGCACCATTGCAAAAGGATGTGACTGAAATGCAGTCCTTGCTGGATGCGTTTCTGGAATTTTCGCGTGGGGCCGCCGAAGGATCGACGGAAGAGGTCCGACCGGATGAATTTCTCCGCCAGATCGTAGATGACGCGAAACGGACCGGTCATCAGGCAGACCTGATTGCGGTCGAAGGGCAGGGTACAGTCATGCTGCGCCCCATGGCTGTGCGCCGGGCGGTCGAAAACCTGATAGGAAACGCCGTTCGCTATGGCAGCCGGGCCGAGGTCAGCCTGTTTCTGAACGCGAAATCGATGCGAATCCGCGTTGAGGATGACGGCCCCGGTATACCGGCGGACCAGCGTACTGAAGCGGTCAAGCCATTCACGCGTCTCGACCCGGCACGCAATCAGAATCAGGGCAGTGGCGTTGGCCTGGGTCTTGCGATTGTGGCCGATGTCGCACGCGCGCACGGCGGTACTTTGCGTCTGGGCAAAAGCGAACGTCTGGGCGGGCTGTGCGCGGATGTAATCATAGGCCGATAAATCCCCATTATGTCTGTGTATTGAATTCAATTTTGCTAATTTGTCTGTCCATGGCATCCTGTTCCCATATTTTTTTCATTTTTGGGGGACGCATGAGATGGTTATCGCAGGATTCGTAAAACTGGCCGAAAAGGGGTTCGTTGGTTGCGCAACAATTGCGGCCTTGCTGCCACTTTGGCAGTGGTATGAAGAAACCGATGAAAGACGGGTCGAACGTCTGATCGGCTTTATCGGTTCAGGCGATACCTGTCTGAAATGGTTGCGGTCCGACCTTGTTGAGTCGCTGGCGTCCGAGTTGTGGTACGCGTCGCAGCAGGAAGTAGTTGATGGCGACGAGGATCTTGCGCCGCTGCCGGTTCAGGTGCGTGCCAATATGGCGATTTTTTGTGCTGAAATGCTGGACTATTTGCAGAATGATTTTGGCAAGTTCGATGAACCTGTTGCCTTCGACTATTACATGATGATCATGGATGCTTCGTTCTGGGTCGATCCTGCGGATTTTGAAACGTATTTGGCTGCGGTGCATCAAGATCCGGACCTGTCCGGCAGTCACGAGAATTACAGCTTTGGTGGGCGCGACGGCTATTCCTTTGAGTGGCAAGTGACACAAGAAAAGTTCGACGCGTATTTCGGAATCGAAGAATCGAGTGAATGAGGCAACGCATTCGCGTGCAGGCGATAAAAGCTGATCCTGATGTTTCGGCGAAATGGTAGGCCCGGAGGGACTCGAACCCCCAACCAAAGCGTTATGAGCGCTCTGCTCTAACCAATTGAGCTACAGGCCCGCCTAGGCGCCTTGGGTATCACGGTGAACAGCCGCGTCAAGCCTGACCGTTGCAACAAACGCCACAATCGAATAACCCGCCCGCAAAGCTTTCTTGAGGGACCGAACATGACAGCGGGTAAAAACGGAATCACCTATGCCGATGCAGGTGTGGATATCGACGCGGGGAATGCCCTGGTCGATCGGATCAAGCCCGCCGCCAAGCGGACCAACCGACCCGGTGTGATGAGCGGCCTGGGCGGATTCGGCGCACTGTTCGATCTGAGGGCTGCCGGATACCAAGACCCTATCCTGGTAGGTGCGACGGATGGTGTGGGCACCAAGTTGCGGATCGCGATCGATACTGGTGTCGTGGACGGAGTCGGGGTCGATCTGGTGGCCATGTGCGTCAATGACCTGATCTGCCAGGGGGCCGAGCCGCTGTTCTTCCTCGACTATTTCGCAACCGGTAAGCTGGATACCGATACGGCGGCACGGATCATCGAAGGGATTGCCGACGGATGCGCACAGTCCGGCTGTGCCTTGATCGGTGGTGAAACCGCCGAGATGCCGGGCATGTATCCAGATGGAGATTTTGATCTGGCCGGTTTTGCGGTTGGTGCGATGGAACGCGGCGCAGATCTGCCTGCGGGCGTTCAATCCGGGGACGTGTTGTTGGGTCTGGCCTCGAACGGGGTGCATTCCAACGGCTATTCGCTTGTGCGTAAGCTGGTCGAGCTGTCCGGTCTGGGCTGGGATTCGCCGTCGCCCTTTGGTGAGGGGATTCTGGGTGAGGCGCTGCTGACGCCCACACGCCTTTACGTAAAACCGGCTTTGGCTGCGGTTCGTGCGGGTGGTGTACACGCGCTGGCGCATATCACCGGCGGTGGATTGACCGAAAATCTTCCGCGTGTGCTGCCCGAAGGGTTAGGGGCCGAGATCGATCTGGACAGCTGGCGGTTGCCGCCCGTCTTTAACTGGATGGCAGAGACCGGTGGCATCGTAGAGGCGGAAATGCTCAAGACCTTCAATTGCGGCATTGGCCTGATTGTCGTGTGCGCTGCGGACAAGGCTGATGACCTGTCGGCCCTGTTGACGGATGCTGGTGAAACCGTCGCTCGGATCGGTACCGTCACCGAAGCGCCCGGTGTTGCCTATTCAGGCAAACTGCTGTGAGTCACAAGCGCGTCGCGATCCTGATTTCCGGGGGCGGGTCGAACATGTTGTCGCTGGTCGACAGCATGACCGGAGATCATCCGGCGCGGCCTTGTTTGGTGCTCTCCAACGATGCGCAGGCTGGCGGGCTGAAAAAAGCTGCGGACCGTGGCATTCCGACCGCAGTGGTTGATCATCGCCCGTTCAGGGGGGATCGCATCGCGTTTGAATCCGAGCTTCTGAAGCCCCTGCAAGAGGCGCAGCCTGACATTGTCTGTCTGGCTGGCTTCATGCGGGTTTTGACAGCAGATTTCGTGTCCCGATTTCAAGGTCGGATGCTGAATATTCACCCTTCATTATTGCCCAAATACAAAGGGTTACACACTCATGCGCGCGCGATTGAGGCCAGGGATTCAGAGCACGGCTGCTCGGTGCATGAGGTGACGGCGGCGCTGGATGACGGTCCGATTCTGGGCCAGGCGCGGGTTCCAATTGAAACGGAAGATACACCAGAGTCGCTGGCTGCGCGGGTGTTGGTGTGGGAGCATAAACTGTACCCCGAAGTGTTGCGGCGCTTTGCAGAAGGCAACAGGTCGCCAGTCCTGTTGCCCTGAACACGTTCTGGGTGATTTACACCCGTATAAAAATCGGCCTATGGTCGTCGACAACGCTCGGGACGACGACAATAACGGGCAGTCACAAAAACAAGAGCGATTCTAGTACGGCGCATGAAAACCCTGACGACGACGCAAGAGCTGGCCGATTTCTGCAAGGCCGCTGCAGACAATCCCTATATCACAGTTGATACCGAATTCCTGCGCGAGCGGACCTATTACTCCAAATTGTGCCTGGTGCAATTGGCTGTCCCGTCCGAGGATGAAGACAGCGCGGTTCTGGTTGATCCGCTTGCCGATGGCCTGTCGCTTGAACCGCTTTATGACCTGTTCCGGAACGAAGACGTAGTTAAGGTGTTCCATGCTGCCCGTCAGGATCTTGAGATATTCTGGGTCGAAGCCGGTGTTTTTCCCAAGCCACTGTTTGACACACAGGTCGCAGCGATGGTGTGTGGCTTTGGCGAACAGGTTGGCTATGAAACTCTGGTCCGGAAAATCTGCAAGCAGGGCGTTGATAAGACTTCTCGGTTCACCGACTGGTCCCGTCGTCCTCTGACTGATGCTCAAAAAAACTATGCTCTGGCAGACGTGACGCATTTGCGCGGGATCTATGAATACCTGGCCGCAGAACTTGAAAAGACAGAGCGCAGCCATTGGGTTGCCGAAGAACTGCGGACGCTGACACAGCCCGCCACATATGACATCCGTCCCGAAGAGGCCTGGAAACGGGTAAAGACGCGTACGAACTCGGCCAAGTTTCTGGCTATCGTGCGCGAACTGGCGCAGTTTCGAGAAGCCTACGCACAGGAAAACAACGTGCCCCGGAACCGTGTGTTCAAGGACGATGCCTTGGTTGAGTTGGCTTCGACCAAACCCAAAACGCATTCGGATTTGGGCGGATCCCGCCTTTTGCTGCGCGAAGCCCGCAAAGGAGCGATTGCCGAAGGTATTCTGGCCGCAGTCCAGCGTGGCGTGAATTGCCCGGCCGACAAATTACCGAAGGTCGACAATTCGCGCGACAAGCTCAAGGTCAACCCGGCACTGTCAGACCTGTTGCGGGTTCTTCTTAAATCCAAAACCGAAAGCTCTGGTGTGGCGGCGAAATTGATCGCCACAAGCTCGGAACTGGATCAGATCGCGGCCGGTGAGCGCGATCTTCCGGCGATGTCCGGTTGGCGGTTCGAGGTCTTCGGCGAGGACGCGCTCAAGCTGTGTGAAGGAAAAATTGCCTTGGCGGCCAAAGGGCAGTCGGTCAAGGTGGTTACGCTTTAACGGCGCTTACCGGCGCCGTGATTCCAGAGCGTTCTGTTGCCCAACCACACGGACCAGACGAATACCTTCCAGTTCCTGTTTCGAGACATTGATGGCGTCTGATACCATCCGTGTACGCTCTGACCCTTGCGGTGTCTCATAGCTGGGGTAGGTCACGCGGAATACGAACTCCAGTGTTCCTTTTTTCTGGTTTTCGTCCGATTCAACAGGAACCAGACGCGCATCGTACGCCCCCTGTCGGACAGCCGTGCCGGACGCATAGATGATCGCGCCGGTGGGTGTTGGGTCGATGCGCAATTCGTCAATCTGACCAATTGGAATGCTGGTGTCTTCGGCATCGGGGCGTGAAAACAGACCGGTACCTTCGCTTTGCTGAGGAACGAGTGCGTCGGCGGCATTCGGATCGCGTGGGGTATCGGCATCAACAGATCTGCTGGATCCAAACCAGTTCGACGGGTTTACCCGAGAATCACGCCAGCTGCTGCAGGCAGTCAGGGTCAGCGTGGCGATGATGAGAACGGACAGAGATTTTTGCATGGACCCACAGACTTTCACACGAGTTCAGGCAATGGGTTAGCGCAATTTCTTCGCGTTGAAAAGCCACCGCGGGGGCTGGACAGTAGCTGGTCGTCGGCTTACGTCACAATTATGAATGTAACCGAAGGACCACCGCATCATGGCCACGCCCGCCTTTGAAGAGATTGTCGAGGATTTCGAATTTCTCGAGGATTGGGAAGACCGGTATCGCCATGTCATCGAGCAGGGCAAGGCGATGGAGCCTCTGGACGACGCGTTCAAGGTTCCGGCGACAAAGGTGCATGGATGTGCCAGTCAGGTCTGGTTGCATCCGATGATTGAGTCCGGTGTCTTCAAGTTTGATGGCGACAGCGATGCACTGATCGTGCGCGGGCTGATCGCGGTTCTTCGGTCTTTGTACAACGGGTTGCCGGTAGCCGAAGTTCCCAAAGTTGATGCAGGGGCTGAACTGGCACGCCTTGGGCTGAACGACCACCTGTCCGCTCAGCGCTCAAACGGTCTGCGGTCGATGATCGAACGCATCCGACAGGTCGCACAGGAAAATGCCTGATTCATCTTGGGCGGTTTGCCCAGTCTGATAACGTGTTTTCCAGATCGCCGTAACCGGTGAACCGGCGTTCGAACTCCAGTCCCATTCGGTCTGCACATTCGCGGGCGCGTTGCGTCAGGTCCGGGCTGTCGATCTGGGCCTGATAGATCAGTTTGGTGTAATTCCCGAAATACATGTCACGCAGTTCCGGGTGGCGATCCAATCCAAGGGGCTTCCATACAAAAGCGTCGAATTGCCGGGCCAGAAAATCTGTAAGATAGAAGGCCGTTGTTTCGTCTTCTCCACGGTCCTGAAAGGCCTGATTCCCTTCGAAGAAGGAATAGCAATGCGGTCCCTTCACCATTTCGACCCCCAGTTTCTCGCAGGCCGTTTGCAACAGACCTCCGGTCCCGCAATCGGCGTACACGACGTAGATCTTGTCAAAATTGCCCTGATGCTTGGCCACTGCGTCTTCCACGGCCTGCGTGATCCGTTCCGGGTGAACGTGCAGGATCGCCGGCAGGCAGGTCAGAGCCATGTGATCCCAGCCATTTCGCGTTTTGATGTCCAGTATTTCCCGCGCAAGAGCGCCGCAAGCGATCAATAGGATGCTGCCCTTGCCCACATCGTCATAGCCCTTTGTGGTCAGGCTTGCATCATCTGGCAGAGATTCGTTTGACATCAGTTGGCATCCTTCGGGGCTGTTTCCATAGGAGGATGATTGCGGCCATTGGGCAAGCCCCGATCCGACATCTCATGTCAGGCCGCCGACGCATGCGCCTCGAACGCCGCCAACAGGGGCCGGGCCAGCGGTCCGTACGCAGCGATGCCATTCAGCGACAGGTCCGGAAACAGCGACTGGATCTCTTGCCGTGCGGCAATGTCGAGACTGTTCCAGATTTGCGCGCCGGGGTGAAGGCTCTCGCTCAGGCACCCTTGTGCCCAGAGTAGCTCATGCTGGTCGAACAGCAAATGGATGTAAGTCACCATCCTTCCGGGTCGCAGAACGATGTCAGACCCATTCACGAGATGTTTGGCAGGTGCCAGTGCTTCGCAATGACCGGTATGTAGCTCAAGACGCCAATCCCTGATCAGCATGCGGTGCTGCTGCGACACCAGAAGATCGCACGTGTTTCCAACCGCACCAGCTTTGAAAAGAACAGGCGCATGCGGACCCGTTGCCTTGACGGATCGCCGCCCCATCCAGCGCAGGGTTTGCAGCCCATGATCATGGGTTTCGATACTGTCGCCAAGGGACAGGGTTTCAATCGGCCGCTCGCCCAGATCAGTGCGGATCAGCGTACCGGGTGTAAAGCAGGGAACCAGGTCCCAATCCTCGCGACGGGCTGTCAGGCCTGAATACCGGTTTCCGGCAAGACTGTTGAATGTGATCGAGCGGACAGGGCCAGCCTCCAAAGCTGATTGGTCTGAATTGTCCGAGAATTCCGGCATCAGATAGGTGTTGCCATCCACATCCTGCGCCACGACTGCGGTAATCTTGGTTGTTGATCCATCAAAACAGGTGATCGTGGCGTTGTAAATCGAAGTGCCATCGAATGTCTGCGGCGGCCCGCCATCGATCGAAAACCGATCATTGGTTGACATGTTGTTCATGTTGTAGATCGAACCCGGATTGCCGACCGCGCTCCAGGTGGCGCTGTCGTGAGCCAGCGGTTCGCCCGATCCGCCAAAGGTTCGCGCCACGAGCGCCGAGGCGTTCTCGGCTATGGTGTTGCCTTCGGAACTGTCGATATCGGCAAGATTGCCGAGCGAAATGACTGTGAACGTAGTTGGCACGAGACCCCCTTGGATTAGGATACCTCGTTTTATTAGACCCGCTTTCGTTTAAAATCGGATAATCCTCATCGTCTGATGAAGAAACGCCCCTGAATCGAAATGGCCGCCCTGGATCGGGCGGCCTTTCAATCAGGATCTTACGGGTCTTACCCAGCCAGTTGATTGTGCTTGCGGCCAACAAATTCCTTGGCAGTTTCCACTGCAACAGCAGCGTCGCGGCAATAGGCGTCTGCGCCGATGGCCTTGCCGAACTCTTCATTAAGCGGTGCGCCGCCGACCAGAATGATGTAGTCGTCGCGAACGCCTTGCTCGACCAACGTATCGATGACCACTTTCATGTATGGCATGGTGGTGGTCAGCAGGGCGGACATACCCAGGATATCGGGTTGTTCATTTTCCAGCGCTTCCAGATAGTTTTCGACCGGGTTGTTGATTCCCAGATCGACAACTTCGAAGCCTGCGCCTTCCATCATCATCGACACAAGGTTTTTGCCGATGTCGTGGATGTCGCCCTTTACGGTGCCGATGACCATCTTGCCGACGCGCGGTGCGCCGGTTTCTGCCAACAACGGCTTGAGGATGAACATGCCGCCTTTCATGGCGTTCGCAGCCAGCAGAACCTCGGGCACGAACAGGATGCCGTCGCGGAAGTCATGGCCCACGATGGTCATGCCACCGACCAGAGCCTTGGTCAGAATGTCATAAGGCGTCCATCCCCGTTCCAGCAGGATATTGGTGGCTTCTTCGATCTCTTCCTTCAGGCCGTCATAGAGATCGTCGAACATCTGCTCGACCAGTTCGTCGTCATTCAGTTCGGACAGGACGATGTCTTCTTCGTCGGACATGGGGTATTCCCTGTGCTGGGCGGGCTATAGGCCCGTGGTGGCATTTTTTCCGTTTTGGCCAAAACGTCGCATCCTGACTGTGACGATTGCGACGTCGGTCGTTTCGGGACCGACCTATAAGACAAAAAATGGGGTGGCTCGATAGAAAAGTCTGCAAGATTATCCTGTATTCCCTTCATCTCGTTCTCTTTGGTTGGAGATTTGGGATTGCTTGCGCAAACCCTTTAGTGTGCCTATGTTCGAGTTGGGAACAAATAGCGAACAAGTGAATGTTATGAGTGCAACGCAACCAATCAAGGCAAGAGGCGCAGCGTCGAACGAATCTGGTCGGTTCGAACGCTTCGCCACCGAGGCAATTGATGACGGATGGGATAACACCGAGGCACTGCCATTTCTTCGAACCGAGACGCGTGAAGAGTTTGCTCGCAGCGCTATTACCTACAACAAATCCCCCGATTTGCCCTTCGATCGTTCGATCAACCCGTATCGAGGGTGTGAACATGGCTGCGTTTACTGCTTTGCGCGGCCAAGCCACGCCTATCTGGGCCTGTCTGCCGGTTTGGATTTTGAAACGCGTCTGATCGCGCGGCCCAACATGAGCAGTGTTCTGCGCAAGGAATTGTCCGCCAAGTCTTACAAAGTGGCACCGCTTGCAATTGGTACAAATACAGACCCGTATCAGCCGATTGAGAAAAAGCATATGATTACAAAAGCATGTCTTGAGGTGCTGCGTGAATTTAACCATCCGGTTGCAATCGTCACCAAGGGAGCTCTGATTGAGCGCGATCTTGAGTTGCTCGCCGACATGGCCGGTCGGGGGCTGGTGCGCGTTGGTATTTCACTGACCACTCTGGACGCTGACCTTTCCCGCCGCATGGAGCCTCGGGCGCCGTCACCGCCTCGTCGTTTGCGTGTGATCAGGGCACTGAACGAAGCCGGTGTTCCGGTGCGTGTGATGACGTCACCCATTGTGCCTGGACTGACGGATCATGAACTGGAAAACCTGTTGGAAGCCGGAAAGGAAGCCGGTGCAGATGCCGCCAGCTGGATCATGTTGCGCTTGCCGCGTGAGGTTTCGCAGCTTTGGCAGGACTGGCTTGCCGGCCATGAGCCCTCAAGAGCGGAAAAGATCATGTCCAAACTGCGGGAAATGCATGGTGGGCGGGATTACGATCCGCGTTGGGGTCACAGAATGCGGGGCGAGGGTGAGTACGCGGGAATCATCGCTCAAAGGTTTTCGAAGTCCTGCAAGCGTCTGGGGTTGTCCGTAAAGTCGGCCCCGTTGCGCTGCGACCTGTTTGCGGTGCCACCGCAGCCCGGAGATCAGATGAGCCTGTTCTGAGGTCATGCGCCCCAATTTATTGTGCTGCCTTACGATTGAATACCGTTTTTCGAACTTCCATTGCTCTAACCCCCAAAAAAAGGCCCCGGTTGAACCAGGGCCTTTGGAATAGACTGCTTACATGCGCCAATCAGCGATTTTCGATATCGACGTAATCGCGCAGTGTTTCGCCTAGATACAGTTGGCGCGGACGCCCGATCTTGTTCTGAGGATCTGCGATCATCTCTTTCCACTGGCTGACCCACCCAACGGTGCGCGACAGGGCAAAGATCGGCGTGAACATCGAGGTCGGGAAACCCATCGCTTCGAGGATGATGCCCGAGTAGAAATCGACATTCGGGAACAGCTTTTTCTCGGCGAAATACGGATCTTCCAGTGCTTCCTTCTCCAGCTCCTTGGCGACCTGAAGTTTCGGGTTGTTCTCAATGCCGAGAAGATCCAGAACCTCGTCTGCCGACTGCTTCATGACCTTGGCGCGTGGATCGAAGTTCTTGTAGACACGGTGGCCAAAGCCCATCAGGCGGAACGGATCATCTTTGTCCTTGGCCCGTGCGATATATTCGGGAATGCGATCAACAGTGCCGATCTCTTCCAGCATTTCCAGGCACGCTTGGTTGGCGCCACCGTGGGCAGGACCCCAAAGGCAGGCAACACCAGCGGCGATACAGGCAAACGGGTTCGCGCCCGACGACGAGGCCAGACGTACTGTAGATGTCGAAGCATTCTGCTCGTGATCCGCGTGCAGGGTCAAAATCCGGTCCATGGCGCGGCTGAGGATCGGGTTGACCTCATATTCCTCGGCAGGGACGCTGAAGCACATGCGCAGAAAGTTAGACGCATAGTCCAGATCATTGCGCGGATATACGAAGGGCTGACCTGTATGGTACTTATATGCCCACGCAGCAATTGTCGGCATCTTGGCGATCAGACGATGCGATGCAATTTCACGCTGCCGCGGGTCGGCGACATCAGTTGAATCATGATAAAAGGCCGACATCGCGCCGACTACACCAACCATGATGGCCATCGGATGTGCGTCACGACGGAAACCACGATAGAAATACTGCATCTGTTCGTGCAGCATGGTGTGTCGGGTGATCGTGGTTTCAAACTTCTCCAGATCCTTCGCCGCCGGCAGCTCTCCGTACAACAGAAGATAGCAGACCTCGAGGAAGTGCGATTTCTCGGCCAGTTGGTCGATCGGATAACCGCGGTGCAGCAGCTCGCCTTTTTCGCCGTCGATATAGGTGATAGTGCTGTCGCAGCTTGCTGTCGAAGTGAAGCCGGGGTCGTAGGTAAAAACGCCAGCCTGGCTATATAGTTTTCGAATATCAATGACATCCGGACCAGCGGTCGGAGAATGAATAGGCAACTCATACTCTTTGCCGTGAACGGTCAGAGTGGCTGTTTTGTTGCTTTCAGTCATGGTTGTCCCTTCTTCATTCATGCGTACGCCAGAGAAACCTCCGGTGATACGGGCAACGACTGCGCGTGGACGCGCAGTCCGGGTGTTAGCGGAGCAGCGTTACCCGTTTATGAAACTTGGGTTATTTCGCTGCTTCAGAAAGCCGCGCCAGGGTTTCTTCCCGTCCCAGCACAAGCATCATGTCAAAAACCGAAGGCGTAACGGTACGACCCGCCAGAGCGGCCCTCAGCGGACCGGCCAGCTTGCCGAACTTGAGCTCCTTTGACTCGGCAAAGGAATTCAGGGCCTCCTCCAGTTCGTTCCGCGACCAGCTAGCATTTTGCAGCTGCGGCGTCAATTCCGTCAGTATACCATCGGATACAGATGCTAGTGCCTTTGCTGCCTTTTCATCCGGAACGATTGGTCGGATTGTCAATACAAAATGAGCTTTTTCAATCAGTTCTGGGAAGGTTTTGGCCCGATCCTTGAGGCAATACATCGCACGTTCCAGATCACTGGATTGTGTTTCCGTAAGGGGCTTCAGATCTGCTGCGGTCAGATATGCTTCGATCTCCTGCCGCAGCGCAGCATCATCCGAGATTGCGATGTGCTGTCCACACAGGTTTTCAAGCTTTTTCAGATCGAACCGCGCGGGGCTCTTGCCGATCCCATCCAGATCGAACCATTCCTTTGCCTGTTCATCTGTGAAAAACTCGTCGTCACCATGGCTCCAGCCCAGCCGGGCCAGATAATTGCGCATTCCGGCGGCGGGATAACCCATGGCCTGATATTCCTGCGCCCCAAGTGCACCGTGGCGTTTGGACAGTTTCTTGCCATCAGGCCCGTGAATCAGCGGGATATGTGCCCAGACCGGAACGTCCCAGCCCATTGCTTCGTATATCATCATCTGCCGCGCGGCATTGTTGAGGTGATCGTCACCGCGGATCACGTGGGTAACACCCATATCGTGATCGTCCACAACCACTGCCAGCATGTAGACGGGTGTTCCGTCCGACCGCAGAAGGATCATGTCATCCAACTGATCATTGTGGATGCTCACGTCGCCCTGAACCTGGTCGCGGATCACGGTCGACCCGTCCTGAGGCGCCTTGATGCGAATAGCAAAAGGCGCGTCCGGATGTGTCGAAGGATCGGCGTCTCGCCACGGGCTGCGGAACAGGGTTGATTTCCCTTCAGCCCGTGCTTGTTCACGGAATGCAGCGATTTCATCCTGTGTCGAGAAACATTTGTATGCTTTGCCCTCGGCCAGCAACTGATGCGCGATTTCGGCGTGACGGGCAGCCCCTTCGAATTGGCTGATGACATCGCCATCGTGGTCCAGTCCAAGCCATTCCATGCCCTGAAGGATCGCGGCGGTCGCTTCAGGCGTTGAGCGTTCGCGGTCCGTGTCTTCGATCCGAAGCAGGAACTTGCCGCCACGCCCGCGCGCATAAAGCCAATTGAACAACGCGGTCCGCGCGCCGCCGATATGCAGGAAACCGGTGGGCGAGGGGGCAAAACGAGTGACGACCTGGTCGGACATAGTGGGGATTAACCTTTTGGTAACCGTATCTGGCATAGTTTGACGCCTGTCTAACGAGCCCGAAGGACGGGGGCAACCATGCGTGTTCTTGCACGGGTCGAGGCCGCGCTGCTGCATCAGACAGGGTACCTGTTCCCCTGGACGCCGGTTTTGCTGGCAACGGGGATTGGTCTGTATTTCGGCGTCAGCGTCGAGCCGGATTGGTCAGTTTATTCCGGCCTTGCCTGTCTTGGAATCGCTCTTGTCGCCTTGTGCCGCCGGCTGCCACCGGGGGTGGGAACGTTGGCAATCGGGGGCGCGCTGATCACTGCAGGTTTCATTCTTGCAGGTGTTCGCGCCCATATGGTGGCAGAGCCGGTTCTGTCGTGGCGATATTATGGCCCTGTCGAGGGGAGGGTCGTCGCCATGGATCGGTCTGCCTCGGATGCGTTGCGGTTGACGCTTGATCAGGTACGTATAGGGGATGTACCTCAGGAGCGCAGGCCGCAGCGCATCCGTCTTTCCGTTCATGGTCCGGCGGGCACTATCGCTCCGGGGCAGCGTATTATGACCACGGGTCATCTTTCGCCGCCGCAAGGCCCGGTAGAGCCCGGAGGGTTCGACTTTCGCCGCCATGCCTGGTTTCAACGATTGGGCGCGGTCGGCTATACCCGCGTCCCGGTCATGACCATCGCACCAGCGACAGAGGGGATCGACGGCATTCGGGTCACTGCGATCCGCATGGCCATTTCGCAGCGGGTAAGGCAGATCCTGCCCGGAGAAATCGGTGGATTTGCCGCGGCCGTCACCACCGGAGATCGCAGTGGGATGGGGCAGGAGATGTTATCATCCTTGCGGGCTTCAAATCTGGCGCATCTGCTGGCCATTTCCGGGCTCCATATGGGGCTTTTGACCGGTTTCGTGTTCGTGGCTTGCCGATTGGGTCTGTCGCTGTGCCCTCCTGTGGCGTTGAGACTTCCAGTTCGGAAAGTGGCCGCTTTGCTCGCGCTTTGTGCCGCAACCCTTTATCTGTTGTTGTCCGGGGGCAACGTTGCGACCGAACGCGCCTTTGTCATGGTCAGTGTGATGCTGGGTGCCGTGTTGATCGACAGACGTGCGATTTCGCTGCGTGCGGTTGCTGTTGCCGCAGTAATCGTGCTGGTTCTTCGACCCGAGTCGCTGCTGAGCCCCGGATTTCAAATGTCGTTCGCCGCAACCACAGCGTTGGTTGCAGTCTTCGGAGCGTTGCGAGAGGCAGGCCCGTTGCCCGGCCCAAACTGGTTAAAACCAGTCGTTGGCGTGGTGATGTCATCTGCAATTGCTGGGCTTGCGACAGCCCCCATTGGTGCGGCGCATTTCAATACGATGTCCCATTACGGTCTGCTGGCAAACCTGCTTTCCGTACCTGTCATGGGCCTTTTTGTCGTGCCCTCTGCCGTCTTTGCGGCGCTTCTGGCCCCGTTTGGACTGGAGGCAATTGCCCTGACTGTCATGGGGTGGGCGTTGCATTGGATCCTTACGGTTTCCGGCTGGGTGTCGCACCTGGAGGGCGCGCAGAGTTTTGTTGTCAGCCCGCCTTGGTACATCCTGCCCCTGGTCGCATTTGGCGCCTTATGGATGGCCTTATGGCAGCGAAAAGCGCGATGGGCCGGAGCAATGCCTGTTGTCTTGGCATTTCTGCTTTGGAACTCGGGGCACAGACCGGATGTCCTGATTGCGGAAAACGGCGGATTGGTGGGCGTGATGACCGAAAAGGGCAGGGCCCTCAGCAAAAGCAAAGGAAGCGGGTTTGTCGCCGGTGTCTGGCTTGAAAATGACGGAGACGGCGTTGATCAGATCGAGGCGGCGCTCAGATGGCCGAACAGCAGCATCGTTCAACGATACCCGCTGAAGGACTATGAGATCATCCACATCACCGGAAAAAGGGCGGCGCAGGCCTTTGATGAATGTCGGGATAACCAGATCATCATCTCGGCTGTTGCGCTTACCCTGCAAGGTTCGTGCGGGGTATTTGATCCGGAACGGTTGTACAATACCGGCAGCCTGTCAGTTTCGAACGGAAAGCTGACCTCAAGCGCAGACATGACCGGCCATCGGCTTTGGTCCCCGAAACCTGCCTGGGACCGTCATTCCAAGCAGGCTCAATAGGTGCGGATCAGTCCGACCAACCTGCCTTGAACCTTGACCTTCTCGTCGGGCAGGACGCGCGTTTCATAGGCCGGGTTTGCAGCCTCCAGCGCGATTGCATTGCCGCGGCGGAAGTACCGCTTGAGGGTCGCTTCCTGATCCTCGACCAAGGCAACGACGATGTCACCGTTATCCGCGGTCGAGGTTTCCCGAATGACGACCACATCACCGTCATTGATGCCAGCGTCGATCATCGAGTCGCCGCGAACTTCCAATGCATAGTGCTGACCCTGTCCCGAAACCATGGGGCCAGGGACGGCCACGTGATGCGAAACATGGCTGATCGCTTCGATGGGAACACCGGCTGCGATCCGCCCCATGACTGGCAACTCCAGCGCGTCCACCGATACAGGTTCTACATTCGCAGGGCGAGGGCCCTTGGGCCTGTCGCCTTCGATAACGCGGGGCGTGAAGCCGGCCGTCGGCTCGCCGCCAAGGCTTTCGGGCAATTTCACAATCTCAATAGCGCGAGCGCGATGGGCAAGGCGGCGGATAAACCCGCGTTCCTCCAATGCGGTGATCAACCTGTGAATGCCGGATTTCGACCGCAGGTCGAGAGCAGCCTTCATTTCATCAAAACTGGGCGGAACACCGTCCGCCTGCACGCGTTTGTGGATGAATTCCAGCAAATCCAATTGCTTCTTGGTCAGCATCGCTCACACCTCGTCGCTCATGCGTTTTCTTTTGTTCTACGCATGTTCACGTTTTGTGTCAACAAATTTGAGAACATCCTAGATCGGCAGGTATTCAACCATTTCCCCGATGTCGCGCGCCGGATCGTGTGGGGCACGGACCAACAGCGCGTTGGACTGGGCCAGTACACTGAGAAGGGAACTGTCCTGATCTGCGCAAGTTTCGATTCCGGCATCAGTGACCACGGCGCGCATATAGTGTTCGCGCGGCCCGTTCTCCGGCAGGGGACCTCTCAGCCGTGCTGTGCGGAAGGGGGGCAGCACCTGTTCAAGCCCCAGCATCCGGCGCACCATCGGAGCCAGAAACAGATAGCCGCAGACCATGGCGCTGACCGGATTACCCGGTAACCCGACCATGGCCGCTTCGCCGATACGACCGGCCATCAGGGGTTTTCCGGGGCGCATTCGGATCTTGTAGAAAGATTGCTTCATCCCCAACCCCTGCGCGACGTCCGACACGAGGTCATAATCGCCAACCGACGCCCCGCCGATCGTCACGACAAGGTCTGCACCCCGCGCAAGTTCGAAGGCGGTTTCAAGCGATGATACTGTGTCGCGTGCAATTGGAAGCACGCGAACCAGAGCGCCCAATCCTTCGAGCATTGCCTGCAGGCCGAATGTGTTCGAGGCAATGATCTGATCCGGGCCGGGTTCTTCCCCAGGCATGACCAACTCGTCACCGGTCGAGATGAGGGCGATCACGGGCCTGCGTGAGACCGGGGCTCGATGGATATTCATCGCGGCCATCAAGGCAACATCTTCAGCGCGGATCAAACGCGGTGCGGATATGGATGTGCCAGCCTTGAAATCCACGCCAGCGGGTCGGATGTTCGTTTTGGTGCCGGGTGTTTCCGTGATTGTAAGAAGATCATTGCGGCGGTCTGTATCCTCTTGAATCACAACGAAATCCGCGCCATCGGGCACGGGGGCGCCAGTATAGATGCGAACTGCCTGTCCGGGGCCTACAGTGCCCTCAAAACGACGTCCGGCTGCTGACTCGCCCACAACTTTGAACATGGCGTGCGGTTCGACCTCGTCAGACTTGACTGCATAGCCATCCATCGAAGACGCGGCAAAAGGCGGTTGGTCCCGCGTGGCCGTGACGTCCCGCGACAAAACACGCCCTGCGGACTGGGTCAGTGGAACCTCTTCTGCCGGCAATGGTCCCACAAGATCGAACAGCAGGGCGCGCGCCTCTTCGACAGTAATCATTTTGCCTCGTAACGCCCTGACTTACCACCATCTTTAAGCAGAACGCGAATGCCGCCTATTTCCATCGCCTTATCGACGGCCTTGGTCATGTCGTATACCGTCAAGGCGGCTGTCGATACGGCGGTCAGCGCTTCCATCTCAACCCCGGTCTGGCCCGAGGTCTTGACGGTGGCCTCGATCAGAACACCCGGCAGATCCGGGTCAAGTGTCAGCTCGACCGCCACTTTGGTCACCGGCAGAGGGTGACACAACGGAATAAGGTCCGGCGTTTTCTTGGCGCCCATAATGCCGGCCAAACGGGCAATGCCCAGAACATCGCCTTTCTTGGCGCGGCCTTCCGAAATGAGTTCAAAGGTTTCTGACGCCATCTTGATGTGACCTGCGGCGACGGCGACACGATCTGTCACGTCCTTGTCCGAGACATCGACCATATGCGCCTGACCTTGGGCATCGAAATGGGTCAGCGGCATCACATTACTCCGGGGATCAGCGGTTTAGACAGGATGTGACGCGTTGCCGCTTCGACATCGTCCTGGCGCATCAGACTTTCACCGATCAAAAAGCAGCGGGCCCCATACCGCGCTATGTCCCTCAGATCGTCTGGCGTGCTCAGTCCGCTTTCGCAAACGATGGTGCGATCGGCGGGCACCAGCTTGGACAGGCGACGCGTCGTGTCGAGCGTTGTCTCGAATGTCTTCAGATTGCGGTTGTTGATACCGATCAGAGGGCTTTTCAGTTGTGCCGCGCGTTCAAGCTCTGCTTCGTCGTGGACTTCGATCAGAACGTCCATCTCCCAATCGAATGCAGTGTTTTCCAGTTCAGCCGCCTGATCATCACTGACCGAGGCCATGATGATCAGAATACAGTCCGCACCTAGGGCGCGTGCTTCGACCACCTGATACGGGTCGTACATGAAATCCTTACGCAAAGCGGGCAGAGATGTCGCCTCGCGTGCTTGCGTCAGGTACTCTTTCCTGCCCTGAAAACTAGGGGTGTCAGTCAGGACGGACAAACACGCCGCGCCACCATCTTTATAAGCCTTTGCAAGAGCGGGTGGATCAAAGTCAGGTCTGATCAGACCCTTGGACGGGCTGGCTTTCTTGATCTCTGCGATCAGGCCATAGCCTTGGCGAGATGCGGATTGCAGAGCCTTCGCAAATCCACGTGTTTCCGAGGCGGCCCGTGCCTCATCTTCCAGTGTTTCCAAAGATTTCTGGGCTTTGTCCGCCCCGACTTCTTCCAGTTTGTAGGTTTTGATTCTGTCCAGAACGGTTTCGGTCATGCGGCTTCCTGTGTCTTGGCGGCCAAGGCCGTGATTTTGTTTTTGGCATTGGCACTGTCGATACTGTCAGCAGCCATGGCCACGCCTTCGCGCAGATCGTTTGCGGCCTCTGCGACGACCAGAGCGGCGGCCGAATTCAGCAGCACGGCATCACGATACGCTGACGGGGCACCGTCCAGCAAAGCCCGGAACGCAACGGCGTTTTCCTCGGGTGTGCCACCGATGATTTCTTCGAAAGGATGCACGGGAAGACCTGCGTCTTCTGGGTGCAGTTCGACCTCTTTCACGATCCCGTCTTCCAGGGCGGCGACCCAGCTGATGCCGGTGATCGTAAGCTCGTCCGTCCCGTCCGAGCCATGCACCAGCCAGGCCCGGTCCGACCCCAGCAGGCCAAGCGTTTCGGCCATCGGACGGATCAGATCGCGGCTGAAGGCGCCGGTCAATTGTCGTTTGACGCCAGCAGGGTTGGTCAGGGGGCCAAGAATATTGAAAATCGTGCGCGTTCCCAGTTCCTGCCGGGTCGGCATTACGTGGGCGATGGCAGGGTGGTGCATTGGCGCCATCATGAAGCCAATCCCGACGTCTTTCAGCGCGTTCTCAACGACTTGTGGGCCAACCATGACATTGATGCCCATCTGGCCTAATGCGTCCGCCGCGCCGGATTTAGAACTCAGGTTGCGATTGCCGTGTTTCGCGACCGTTACTCCAGCACCGGCCACGACAAAGGCTGTCGCGGTCGAGATATTCAGGGTGCCTTTGCCATCGCCACCGGTGCCTACGATATCCATCGCTCCCTCAGGTGCGTTCACGGCATTGCATTTCGCGCGCATCACGGCCGCGGCCGCAGCATATTCATCGACCGTCTCACCGCGCGTCCGCATGGCCATGAGCAAACCGCCGATCTGGCTGGGCGTGGCTTCGCCATCGAACAATATGGCAAAGGCCTTTTCGGCCTCATCACGAGTCAAAGGGCGATCGGCAGCGGCTCCGATCAGCGGTTTAAGCGCGTCGCTCATGCCGGGACTTTCAGTTCTTGCAGGAAGTTCTTGAGAAGGGCGTGACCATGCTCAGAAGCAATGGATTCCGGATGGAACTGCACACCGTGGATCGGCAATTCCTTGTGTTGCAGTCCCATGATGGTGCCGTCGTCCAGCTCGGCCGTAATCTCCAGGCAATCGGGCAGGGTCTCGCGCTCGACCACCAGCGAATGGTACCGGGTTGCTTCAAAGGGTGAGGGCAGTCCGGCAAACAGGCCTTTGCCGGTGTGCTTCACCGTGCCCATCTTGCCATGAACGATCTCGTGACATCGAACCACCTTGCCGCCAAACACCTGACCTATGGTCTGATGGCCCAGGCAAACCCCCAATAGTGGTGTTTTGGTTTCGGCAGCAGCTTGTGTCAGTGCAAGACAAATCCCCGCCTGATCCGGGTCGCAGGGACCGGGGCTCAGCAGGATGCCGGCAGGGTTCATGGCCATCGCTTCCTGCACATCCAGCGCATCATTGCGACGAATGACCATTTCGGCACCAAGTTCGCCTAAATAATGTACCAAATTGTAGGTAAACGAGTCGTAGTTGTCGATCAGCAGCAGCATATGGGCACTTATCTTCGCTTGGGCATTTCGGGCTGGCGATGCAGCCCCGGGCCACGGTATAATGTCCGCACATACATGCTCAGGCTTGAGCGGCAGCGTCAAGAGGACATACCGTTTCTGACGCGTTCAATTGGCCGAGCGCCACACCAGATGGCGCAGAGCTGGACGAGGCAGATGAAAGAGGCGAAAGGCAGGAAAATGGGCGGATTTTTCGGAGGAATGGTCGCTGGGGCGGTCGTTGTTTTGATCTTGGGTGCGGTCGTGTCTCTCAAGACGCCGATGGTGAATACCCCGGTTGTCGCAACCAAAGCACCGGCGCCGACGATTTCTGAAACACCAGAGGCTCCGGCTGAAGTGGCTGAGGCTGGTTCCGATGCTGACCTCGTGGAACTGGCTCCGCGTGCGCCAGAAGCCGCCGATGACGCCGGCGAGGATCTGGCCGATCTGTCGGGTCTGGAAACATCAGTCGATTCTCAGCCAGTTGTTGGCGCGGCAACGGACGCGCTGAACCAACCGGAAGCAGCAGGTGCAAATGAAGTGTCTTTTGTGACCGAAGCACCTGCCGCCCTGCCAGAGCCAAGTCAGGTTCCGGCGATTCAGCCAGACGATGCGCTGCCTGCCGTAAGTGATGAAACACCGGCCCCGCCAGCAGAGCCCGAGAACACCGAGGTGGCCGTTCTTGCGCCCGAACCAGACCCTCTGCCACAGGCCGTGCCAGAACCGGAGCCAGAGACGACAGAGGCCGAAGAACAGAACCCCTTTGAAAACAGCCCGATTGCTGTGGAAGGGGATGAAGACACCCTGCCACGCGAACTGCCGCGTATTGCTGCGCTGCCCCAGATCGGGGGTGAGCAGGAAGCAAGTGCCAGTTCATTTATCGGAAAACGTGTCGCACCGTTGACGGAACGCGATGACGAGCCCGTCGTGGAACAGGCCTCGGTTGAACAGCCGAAATCGGCCAAACCGATCGAGCGTTTTGCGGCAAAGTTCGAAAACCCCGAAGCCAAGCCGTTGATGTCGATCATTCTGATTGATGACGAGGGCGCTTTCGGGTCCGAGGCGTTGCAGGACTTTCCGTATCCGATCAGCTTCGCCGTGAACCCATCGGATCCTGACGCGGCAGAAAAGATGGCACGTCACCGCGAGGCCGGGTTCGAGGTGCTGGCCCTGGCGGATCTGCCCGAGGCGGCAAGCGCACAGGATGCCGAAGTGTCGCTGTCGGTGTGGCTGGATACCCTGCCGGAAACAGTAGGTATTTTGGAAGGCGTGAACAGCGGGATTCAGGGCAATCGCAAACTGGCCGATCAGGTCGCTGCGATTGCTGCGGGAACCGGCCGGGGGCTGATTACGCAGGACAATGGGCTCAACACTGTGCAGAAGCTGGCGGCCCGAAACGGAATTCCGTCCAGTGTCGTTTTCCGTGATATAGACGGCGCACGGCAGGACCCCAAAATCATGCGCAGGTTCCTGGATCAGGCCGCTTTCCGTGCCGGTCAGGAAGGGACAGTGGTCATGCTGGGGCGCGTGCGTCCCGAGACGATTTCAGCCCTGTTGCTGTGGGGGCTGGAAGATCGGGGCAACCGTGTGGCAATGGCTCCGATCTCGGCTGTTATGATGAAACAGGTGCAGTGAACCGCGCAGAAAGCAACGAAAAGGGGCGGTGATCATCTGATCGGCCGCCCTTGTTTTTTTAGCCGTTTCCGTTCCCGGTGAACCGGGCGGCATCTGCCGCGGCGCGCCGTATGGCGTTGGATTTATGAACGGTTTCCATGAACTCGGCTTCGGGATCGCTGTCATAAACGACGCCACCGCCGGCTTGGATATAGAGTTTCTGGTCTTTCACGATGGCCGTGCGCAGGGCGATACACATGTCCATGTCGCCGCCCGCGCTGAAATAGCCGACGCCGCCGCCATAGACGCCGCGCTTTTCAGGCTCCAGCTCGTCGATGATCTCCATCGCGCGCACTTTGGGCGCGCCCGAGACCGTGCCTGCCGGCATCCCGGCAAAGAAAGCGTCTAGCGCGTCTTTGTCTTCGGCCAGTTCGCCCACCACGTTCGACACAATGTGCATCACGTGGCTGTAGCGTTCGATAATGAACTCTTCGGTCGGACGTACGGTTCCGATCTTTGAAACGCGACCGGTATCGTTACGGCCCAGATCCAGCAGCATCAGATGCTCGGCCAGTTCTTTCTTGTCGGCCAGCAGATCAAGCTCGTTCGCCTTGTCTTCTTCTGGCGTCGCGCCACGGGGGCGGGTGCCAGCGATGGGGCGAATGGTCACTTCATTGCCAAACACACGTACCAGAATCTCGGGGCTTGCGCCCACGACCTGAAAACCGCCGAAGTTGAAATAGAACATGAACGGCGACGGATTCGTGCGCCGCAAGGAACGGTAGAGTGCGAAGGGCGGCAGCGGAAAATCCTGCGTCCAGCGTTGAGCCGGAACAACCTGGAAAATGTCACCCGCGCGGATGTATTCCTTGGCTTTTTCAACCGCCTCCATATAGCCGGACTTGGTAAAGTTCGACACCGGTGCGGCGACTTCGCGCGCGTCACCCAGATCGCGGGTTTCTGCGGGCATCGCGCGTTCCAGATCCCGGACCGCATCCATTACACGCTCAGCCGCCTGCGCATACGCAGCTTTGGCGGATTGACCGTCACTGGCCCAGGCGGGTGAAACCACTGTTACCTCACCCTTGACCCCATCCAGCACCGCGATGACAGACGGGCGCAGCATGATCGCATCGGGCAGACCCAGGGGATCGGGGTTCACATCCGGAAGGCATTCCACCAGACGAACCATGTCATATCCCAGATACCCGAACAGCCCGGCAGCGGCCTGGGGTAAGTCATCGGGCAATTCCATTCGGCTTTCGGCCAGAAGCGCCCGCAGGTTGTCCATCGGGTTGCCATCTTGAGGCGAGAACGCCTCGGAATCGAAACGGGCCGAGCGGTTCAGCTCAGATGTTTCGCCGCGACAGCGCCAGACCAGATCAGGTTTCATACCAATGATCGAATAGCGGCCACGCACCTCACCGCCCGTCACCGATTCCAGCATGAACGCGTCTTTCTGCGCGCCCGTCAGCTTGAGCATCAGTGACACAGGTGTGTCCAGATCGGCGGCCAGACGTGTGTAAACCACCTGGTTTTCGCCCGCTTCATAGGCGCGCGCGAAGGTGTCGAATTCGGGTGTCAGGGCCATATCGGTCTCGTTTAAAAGCTCGCCTGCACGGCGTTCAGAGCCTGCTGATCCACGACGGGGCGCGCCCGGGTCTGGGCATCACGCACGTAGGCGTTGAAAATATTCTGTGCCAGAGCCTGATCCATCTGTGTGCTCAAGGCATCATGCAACTGGCGCAGTTCATCCGTATCTTCCGGAGGCAGGATTTCATCCAGACGTACAATCCAGGCCGCTCCGTTGCCGTCAATAACGCGCAACTCGCCGGGTTCCATGGCGAATACTTCGTTCATGAAATCGGCAGGAACGTCATCCAGAAACGCGGTACGGGTCAGGGCGTTTTCGACGCGGAAGGGCAGACCGGTCGTGGCAAAATCACCGTCAGTGGCCAGTTGGTTCAGTATGGCATCCGCCTTTTCCCGCAGGGCTTTGTTGGCCTCGGTCTGTTGCCAGGCCGCAGCGACACGGTCGCGTGCGCTCTCCAGTGGTTCTGGGCGGCGCGGCAGAACCTCGTCCAGGCGCAGGGCAAAAACTGACCCGTCTTCGAGGAATGCGATTTCAGGGAAATCCCCTTCCTGCACAGCTTCCGCGGCCGCTCGGAACCCGTCATATGCCGCAACGCCTTCAGCGCTGTCGCGGGTCCAGTCGATCTGACCCAGTTCCATTTCGGTTTCTTCAGCCAGTTCTTCAAGAGTGGCACCGCCGGCCAGCATGTCGTTGATATCTTCGGATTGCGCCTCGATAAGACGGCGGGCGCGTTCCGTCGCCAACTCTTCCCGAAGTGCCGGCTCGGCCTCTTCAAATGGAACATTGTTCGCGGCCAGTGATCCGTTGACACGGAACAGGGCCGGACCAAACACCGAAGGCAACGGGCCTACGACTGTGTCAAGCTCGGCCGCAAATACGGCGTCCGCAGCATCGCCCAGATCCTCACGTGTCACGTCGCCCAGATCGATGTCGTTGAGTTCAAGATCGCGATCCCGAACCAACTGTTCAAAGGTCGTGCCACCAACTTCAAGCTGCGCCAAAGCGTCATTGGCGGCCTGTTCGTTCGAGAAGTTCAGGCGTTCAACTAGGCGGCGTTCGGGCTGGTTGTATTCGTCGGACCGTTCTTCATAAAGTTTCCGCAGCGCGTCTTCGTCGATTTCCACCGTGTCAACCAACATTGCAGGCGACAGAATCGTATAGCTAAGTTTCTTGGTGCGGGGCAGCGTAAACTGGTCACCGTTGTCATCATAGAATGTCTGGATCTGCGCATCCGTTGGGTCGGTCACGGGTGTATCCAGCGCTTCGGTTCCAACGGTTGCGACCGTAAAGCTGCGCCGCGCACCGATGTAGTCGACCATCGTGTCCGTCAGCGTTGCCGGCATTTTCACGCCGCCCATGATTGCGCCCTGTACGATCGTTCGGGCGGATTCCTTGCGCAGATCGGATTCGAATTCGGAATCGGTCATGCCGACCTGTTCCAGCTGAAAGCGATAGGATTCACGGTCAAAAGTTCCGTTGACACCCTGAAACGCCGGAATCGAGATGATCTCTTGCTGAAGGTTCTCATCGCCGATGGAAATCCCAAGCTGACCGACCTCGTTATCCAGCGCTGCCAAAGCGGTCAGGCGGGCAAGGGCGTTTCGGTCCAGACCGAGCTCGCGCGCTTGCGACATCTGCAAAGGTTGCCCGGATTGTGCTTCGACCGCTCGGATCTCGCGCTGCAATTCGCGCACATAATCTTCTACCGAGATGCTTTCGTCGCCGACTTGCGCAACTGTGCGGATCGTCCCGCTGAGGTTGACCGCGCCGAATCCCGCAAGGCCCAGCATCAGCAGGCCCATCAGAATCCAGACAAAGGTTTTCGAAAGACTTTTAGCGCCTGCGGCCATGATGCCCTCTTGTTTTTTCGGCAGAGTTCTGCCCTGTCGGTTGCGGCCCTGAATACGACGCACACCGCCGAGGGGCAAGCTTAGAAGGACAGGTCCTGCAACCGGTCGAACAATTGACCCAGCCCGGCCCGATCCAGATTGGCAAAAGCAATGCGAACCTGTCGTTTTCCGGCCGGGTCATGATCCGGCATGAACATGGTGCCGGGTAACAGCAGCACACCTGCTTCGCTGACCAGACGACGGGCAAACTCATCCGACGGCATGTCAAACGGATGTTCGAGATAGGCGAAATAGGCTCCAAGTCCCAAAAGTCGCCACCCCCGGACTTCAAGCGCCGGAATCCCTTCTGCAATGGCTGCGCGGCGGTCCAGAATTTCATCGCGCTCGCCGGCCAGCCATTGCGACAGGTTTTGCATCCCCCATAACGCTGCGAACTGGCCGATCTGGCCCGGGCAAATGGCGACCGTGTCCAGAAATTTCTCCACCTCGGCCAACAGCGCCGGGCTTGTCGCGATGGCGCCAACCCTGTGGCCCGTCAGACGATAAGCCTTGGAAAAAGAGTACAGGTGGACAAGGGTTTCGTCCCAGTCTGGTTGCTGAAACAGATCATGAGGGGGGCCACTGCGACTGTCAAAATCGCGATAGGTTTCATCGACGATCAGGCGAATCCCGGTTTCACGGGCCAGGTTATAGAAGGCCCTGACAAGTTCGGCAGGGTATTCGACACCGCCCGGATTGTTGGGCGTGACCAGTGCAATGGCGCGGGTCTTGTCCGTAATCAAACCGCGCGCACGCTCTGGATCGGGTAGAAGGTCATCGCCGGTCGGCAGGTCCACGGCCTGTACGCCGGCCATGTCCAACCACATTTTATGGTTGAAATACCATGGGGTTGGCAGAATGACCTCATCCGCTTCGCCGGTGATCGCCGATATCACGGCCGAAAACGCCTGATTGCAGCCTGAAGTGATGGCGATCCGAGGTGCATCTACCTGTGCTGCATAGTGAGAACTGATCTGCGCCGCCAGTTCAGCGCGCAGATCGTCATTGCCCAAAACCGGGCCATAAAGATGTGCGCTGTCTTCGCGAACGGCAAACTCGGCCATGGCCTGCCGCAAGGCCAGCGGCGGCGGATCGACCGGGGCCGCCTGGCTTACGTTGATCAACGGGCGGTCGGATGAGAACGCAACGCCCTCGACCCATCGGCGTGCCTCCATCACCGGAGGTGCGAATGTAGCGGCGGTACGGCTGAGCGTCATGTGCGGTCTACTGTTCTGGAATCAATCGGTGCCGCGATACGGCTCGACATATTGAAGGGCCATATCCCATGGGAAAAAGATCCATGTGTCCTGGCTGACCTCGGTGATGAAGGTATCCACCATCGGGCGGCCCTTGGGTTTGGCGTAAACCGTTGCGAAATGTGCCTTCGGATACATATCCCGCACCAGTTCCAGCGTCTTTCCACTGTCTACAAGGTCGTCGATGATCAGAATACCGGTCCCGTCACCCATCAGATCGACGTCCGGAGCTTTCAACACCTCTGCCTCACCCTGTTCCTGATGGTGGTATGAACGTACGCTGATCGTATCGACTGTGCGGATGTCCAGTTCGCGGCTGACGATCATTGCAGGCGCCATGCCCCCGCGCGTGATCGCGACAACACCCCGCCAGTTGCCATCATCGGGCCCTTGCCCGTCAAGACGCCAAGCCAGTGCTCGCGAATCGCGATGAATTTGGTCCCAGCTGATGTGAAAGCCTTTTTCGTGGGGCAGGCGGTCTTTGGCGCTCATGTTCTTAACCTTTTTCAACGTCCGGTGCGTCAACGGCCTTCATGCCGACAATATGATACCCGGAATCCACGTGCAGGTTTTCACCGGTTACGCCGCTGGACAGATCCGACAACAGATACAGGGCCGAGTTTCCGACATCGTCAATGGTCACGTTCCGACGTAGGGGAGAGTTATATTCATTCCACTTCATGATATAGCGGAAGTCACCGATACCACTGGCGGCCAGAGTTTTGATCGGGCCGGCTGAAATAGAGTTCACCCGGATGCCATCCTTGCCCAGATCTTCAGCCAGGTATTTGACCGACGCCTCAAGCGCGGCCTTGGCAACCCCCATCACATTGTAATGCGGCATGACCTGTTCGGCCCCGTAGTACGTAAGCGTCAAGGCACTACCGCCTTCGGACATCATCTTTTCTGCGCGCTGCATCACTGCTGTGAAAGAATAGACCGACACATCCATCGTCAGTTTGAAATTGGCGCGGCTGGTGTCGACATACCGGCCGCGCAGTTCGTTCTTGTCAGAAAAGCCGATGGCGTGAACGACGAAGTCCAGTTTGCCCCATTTCTCTTCCAGTGCCGTAAAAAGCGCATCAATAGATGCCTCGTCACTGACGTCGCAGGGCAGAACGATTTCGCTCGCCAATTGCGCCGCCAGTGGGTCGACGCGCTTTTTCAAAGCGTCGCCCTGATAGGAAAAGGCCAGCTCGGCCCCGGCATTCGACAAGGCGCGGGCGATTCCCCATGCTATTGATTTGTCATTGGCCAGTCCCATGATGAGGCCGCGCTTGCCGGCCATCAACTGATTTGACATGTTCGGTTCTCCGCCTGTCTTCGCGTTATGTTGAGTTGGTTTATGCCATTGGTTGCGTTGCATCAAGGCCGTGCGCTCTTGCCCGCAGCGGGTTCTCGCCTTAGGTTCGTCGTTAATACTTTCCAGGGGATGGAAATGACCGAGCGTGATGGCATCTTTGCTGGCTCCGATCCGTTTGAAATAGCGGCCCGGTGGTTGGCTGAGGCTGAAGAAACCGAACTGAACGATCCGAATGCGATTGCGCTTGCAACCGTTGACCCGGGTGGCTTGCCCAATGCACGCATGGTGTTGTTGAAGGAAATCGAAGCGGATTCGTTTGTTTTCTTTACCAACTACGAAAGTGCCAAAGCCAGAGAACTGGACACCGCCGGAAAAGCTGCGTTTGTGATGCATTGGAAATCTTTGCGGCGTCAACTTCGTGTTCGTGGTACAATAAGTCGTGAAAACGGGCCCCAGGCAGATGAGTATTATGCATCAAGGTCATTGAAAAGCCGGCTGGGCGCGTGGGCTTCAAAGCAGTCGCAACCGCTTTCGAGCAGGACAGCTTTGATGGCAGAGGTCGCAAAAGTGACCGCGAAACTTGGGCCGAATCCACCGCGTCCGCCATTTTGGGGCGGGTACAGATTGACGCCTACAGAGATTGAGTTCTGGGCCGATGGAGCATTCCGCTTGCATGATCGGTTCAGATGGCAACGAATTGAGCCGGGATCGGCGTGGCATGTTGAAAGGTTGAATCCATGACGTTCACGTGTCGTGAAATGCAACAAGCAGAAAATAAAGGATTTTTTCAGCTTGAATTTGCCTGCCATTCCCATAAACAACAAACCCTTAACGAACTGTTGATATTCGCGATGGGAAAACCGTGCCAGAAGACCTGAACAACATGTACCGCGTCCGTGGACACGTAAAATGGTTCGACCCTGCCAAAGGGTATGGCTTTGTTGTGTCCGAAGAGGGCGGCCCTGATATCCTGTTGCACGTGAATGTTCTGCGCAATTTCGGCCAGAGCTCGGTTGCGGACGGTGCCAGCATTGAAATCATGACTCACCGCACGGACCGGGGGGTTCAGGCGGTAGAGGTTGTTGCCATTGATCCGCCGGCGCGGACCGACTCGATGATGCTTGCCGACTTCGCCGAGCTGGATCCGGAGGTTATTGCAGAAGCGCCCCTGGAAGCCGCGCGGGTGAAGTGGTTCGACAAAGGTAAAGGTTTCGGATTTGCGAATGTCTTTGGGCGTAACGAAGACGTATTCCTTCACATTGAGGTGTTGCGCCGCTCGGGGCTCGCTGATCTTCAGCCCGGCGAAGCGCTGGCCATGAGAGTGATCGACGGCAAGCGTGGCCGGATGGCCGCGCAGGTTCTGGCCTGGGAAGCAGCATTGGATAGCTGAACCGCATGAAACGGATTCTGGCAGTCTTGACCATATTCTTAACGTTGTGGGCAGGAAGTGCTGTTGCTGCATGCAGGTCGGACCGGGTGGCGCTCAGAAATGACAGTGCGACGGTGCAGTTTAACGTCGAAGTCGCTGTCACGCCGCAGGAGAGAGCCCGCGGATTGATGTTTCGCGAATCGTTGCCGACTCGATCCGGCATGTTGTTCGTGTTTGATCCGCCGCAGCCTGTTGCCTTCTGGATGAAGAACACCCTGATCCCGCTTGATATGATTTTTGTGGATCGCACCGGTTTGGTGACGCGTGTGCATGAAGGGGCGATTCCGGGTGATCTTACGCCGATTGAAGGGGGCGATTCCGTTTTTGCGGTGTTGGAAATTAATGGCGGATTGTCTGCGCGCTACTCCATCGCGCCCGGGACAGAGATGAAGCACGAAATTTTTTCGCAAGGACCCGCAATTTGGCCCTGTTAGGGCTTTTCAAATCAGATCGGCATCGTTAGGAAGGCGCACGGTCCGGGGCGTGGCGCAGTCTGGTAGCGCACCTGTTTTGGGTACAGGGGGTCGTAGGTTCGAATCCTGCCGCCCCGACCATTTCCATCAAGCTAATTCGGCGAGCCTCCCATTGACTGGTAGAGCTCGCTGATGGCCTGGTCCAAAACCTTGCTTTCAACTGGAACTTCAACTGCGGTGCCGGATTTTTGCGGCACGTGGAAGAAAACGCGTGCGTCTACGCGATATCCGGCGTTTGTTTTCGTTGATGTAAGGCGCATGACACTTTGAGGAAGATCCTGCGGATGGCCGTCATAGTTCAGAATCAGATAAGCCGTCGCCTTGGGAGGCAGGAACTCACTGCATTCAAAAACTTGATTCCTGATTTTCTTGAAAGACTCGCCGGGGCCCGAACAACTGGTTTCAAACGTGTCGAACAGGCGCTGAGGGAAGGTGTCAAACTGTGCGCTGCGTGACGCGATGGGCACATCTTGTGGTGCGCACGCCACGATGCAGGCTACCGCCGGGATAGAATGAAACAACTTCATTCGTTTGAGCCTCCTCCCTCTTGGGGGCACCGTTTTGTGCAGGTCGCGGGTCCGTCTGCCCGAACGGTGTTGATTCTCGTTCAGCGTAACCAGCATGCCATTAGTTGATTAAATGCTGATAACTATGCTGGTAAAAACGGGAATTCGTTATGAGACTTCCAAGCGCCGGCGGAAATTTGCCGTGGATGAAGCTGTGGAGGAATCGCCGCCCGCTCGCAGACGGGCTTACACAACGGTCAGGTCAATATAAAAGATTTCAAAAATGACCGAAAAAGGGCGTTGACCTACTATGGGAACATACGTCAAATTGTATGAGCCAACGAGAGTGCCACAATATCTGGTGTTTAAACCAGAAAAGGCAGCGGGCGAGGGTCGGATAAGCGCAAGCGATTTACGTGCGGTCGCACTAGCGGCTTTACGCTGTCTCAGGCAGCGAACAGTACCTTTTTGCACGCTTCTCAGGGCGTTGTGGGCGACACCCTGCAACACAAGATTTGGTGTCGGGAATCGGAAATTGAGCTGTATTAACCAGGGCTGCGGACATGAAGATTGAAAGAAAATTCACCAAATCGGATCAGGACGCCTATGCGGAACTGAATTTTGTGTCCGCAACGTCTGAAATCCGAAATCCGGACGGTACAATTGTTTTTCGGCTGGATGACGTCGAAGTCCCTTCCAGCTGGTCGCAGGTCGCAAGCGATGTAATTGCGCAGAAATACTTCCGCAAGGCGGGGGTGCCCACCAAGCTCAAGAAAGTGAAAGAAAAAGATGTTCCCGAATTTCTGTGGCGCTCGGTTCCGGCTGAGGGCGCAGAGTTCGAAGGAGAAACATCGTCGAAGCAAGTGTTCGACCGTCTGGCCGGTGCCTGGGCCTATTGGGGCTGGAAGGGCGGCTATTTCTCGGCCGAGGAAGACGCGCGCGCCTATTTTGACGAGATGCGCTATATGCTGGCGACCCAGCGCGCGGCACCGAACTCTCCGCAATGGTTCAACACTGGCCTGCACTGGGCCTACGGCATCGACGGACCGGCGCAGGGGCACCACTATGTCGACTACAAGACCGGCAAGCTGACCAAGTCGAAATCGGCCTATGAACATCCGCAGCCGCATGCCTGCTTCATCCAGTCGGTTGATGACGACCTGGTGAACGAAGGCGGCATCATGGATCTGTGGGTGCGCGAGGCGCGCCTGTTCAAATACGGCTCGGGCACCGGGACCAACTTCAGCCATCTGCGTGCAGAAGGTGAGGCGCTGTCGGGTGGCGGTAAGTCTTCGGGGCTGATGGGCTTTCTCAAAATCGGCGACCGCGCCGCTGGCGCGATCAAATCAGGCGGGACAACCCGTCGGGCAGCAAAGATGGTGATCGTCGATGCAGATCACCCTGACATCGAGAAATTCATCGAATGGAAGGTGATTGAAGAGCAGAAGGTAGCCTCGATCGTTGCCGGATCGAAGATGCACGAGAAGATGCTGAACGGCCTTTTCGAGGCTATCCGCACGTGGGACGGCGCGCAGGAAGATGCCTACGATCCGAAAAAGAACGACGCGTTGAAAACGGCCGTTCGAGAGGCAAAAAAGGTCGCGATCCCGGAAACCTATATCAAACGCGTTCTGGATTACGCCAAGCAGGGCCACGACAGCATCGAGTTCCCGACTTATGATACAGACTGGGATTCGGACGCTTACAGCTCGGTCTCGGGCCAGAACTCGAACAACTCGATCCGCGTGACCAACGCGTTCCTGACTGCTGTCGAGAAAGATGCGGACTGGCAGCTGATCAACCGCACCGATGGCAAAGTCGCAAAGACCGTCAAGGCGCGCGATCTTTGGGAAAAGGTTGGTCACGCCGCATGGGCTTGTGCTGATCCGGGCATCCAGTTCCACGACACGGTCAACGAATGGCACACATGCCCCGAAGATGGTGAGATCCGCGGCTCGAACCCTTGCTCGGAATACATGTTCCTTGACGACACGGCCTGTAATCTGGCGTCGATGAACCTGCTGACCTTCCTCAAGGATGGAGAGTTCCAGGCAGCGGACTATATGCATGCCTCACGCCTGTGGACCCTGACGCTGGAAATCTCGGTGACGATGGCGCAGTTCCCGTCGAAAGAAATTGCGCAACTTTCCTATGACTTCCGCACCTTGGGTCTGGGCTATGCCAATATCGGCGGATTGCTGATGAACATGGGCTACAGCTACGACTCGGACGAGGGTCGGGCGATCTGTGGCGCGCTGACTGCGATCATGACCGGCGTGGCCTATGCGACCTCGGCCGAGATTGCCGGTGAGCTTGGCCCGTTCACAGGCTATGAGCGCAACGCGGACCACATGCTGCGCGTCATCCGCAACCATCGCCGTGCGGCGCAAGGCGTGACAGACGGATACGAGAAACTGGCGGTCAAGCCAGTGCCGCTGGATCATGGCAACTGCCCCGACAAACGTCTGGTCGATTTGGCCATGTCAGCCTGGGATGAGGCGCTGAGCCTTGGTGAGAAGAACGGCTATCGCAACGCGCAGGCCACCGTGATTGCTCCAACCGGCACCATTGGTCTGGTGATGGATTGCGACACCACCGGGATTGAGCCTGACTTTGCACTGGTGAAGTTCAAGAAGCTGGCCGGTGGCGGCTACTTCAAGATCATCAACCGCTCGGTGCCTTCGGCGCTGGAAAAGCTGGGCTATTCCTCGTCGCAGATCGAAGAGATCGTATCCTATGCCGTAGGTCACGGCACCATCGGCAACGCGCCGGGGATCAACCATACCTCGCTGACCGGTCATGGCTTTGGCCCGAATGAACTGGCAAAGGTGGACGCCGCGCTGGAAAGCGCCTTCGACATCCGGTTCGTCTTCAACCAATGGACACTGGGTGAAGATTTCTGCACGGGCGTTCTTGGCATCCCGGCGACCAAACTGAACGATCCGACCTTCGATTTGCTGCGGCATCTGGGCTTTACCCGTGCGGATATCGAGGCAGCCAATGACCACGTTTGCGGAACCATGACACTGGAAGGTGCGCCGCATCTGAAGGAAGAGCACTACTCGATCTTCGATTGCGCCAATCCGTGTGGCAAGAAAGGCAAGCGTTTCCTTGGAGTTGACAGTCATATCACCATGATGGCGGCGGCACAGAGTTTCATCTCGGGTGCGATCTCGAAAACGATCAACATGCCGAATGACGCGACCATCGAAGACTGCCAGAAAGCCTATGAACTCAGTTGGTCGTTGGGTGTGAAGGCCAACGCGCTTTATCGTGACGGCTCGAAACTGTCGCAGCCGCTGGCGGCTGCACTGGTCGAGGATGACGACGAGGCGGCAGAAGTGCTGGAAAGCGGTTCGATGCAGGAAAAGGCCGTCGTCCTGGCAGAAAAGGTGATCGAGAAGGTTGTGGTCAAAGAGATCATCCGCAGCCATCGCGAGAAACTGCCGCATCGCCGCAAGGGCTATACCCAGAAGGCAATCGTCGGTGGCCACAAGGTGTACCTGCGCACAGGTGAGTTCGAAGACGGTCAGTTGGGCGAGATTTTCATCGACATGCACAAGGAAGGCGCTGGCTTCCGGGCGATGATGAACAACTTCGCCATCGCCGTGTCGGTTGGCCTGCAATATGGCGTGCCGCTGGAAGAGTTCGTGGATGCGTTCACGTTCACCAAGTTCGAACCGGCCGGGATGGTGCAGGGTAACGATTCGATCAAGAATGCGACGTCGATCCTGGATTACATCTTCCGCGAACTGGCCGTGTCCTACCTGGATCGCACCGATCTGGCCCATGTGAAACCCGAGGGCGCCACCTTTGACGATCTGGGTCGCGGTGAAGACGAGGGTGTCTCGAACGTCTCTGAAATCAGCGAAAGTGCCGCGTCCAAGTCTTTGGAAGTGTTGAAACAAATCAGCTCGACTGGGTATCTGCGTAAGCGCTTGCCACAGGATCTGGCTGTGTTCAATGCTGGCCAGGCTGAATTGAATGGCATGGCCGAACCCGCAGCTGCTTTCGAAGAACCGCCAGCCGAAACGGCGGTGGCCACCAGCATGGACGCCCGCACAAAGGCCAAGATGCAGGGTTATGAAGGCGATCCTTGCGGCGAATGCGGAAATTACACGCTGGTGCGTAACGGCACGTGCATGAAGTGCAACACCTGCGGCGCGACAAGCGGGTGTAGCTGAGAACAACGCCCCGGCACCCCGGGGCGTAGGGGTCGGACGCTGCCCTAGGTAACCGACCCCGACGAACACGGAGAAAGGACACAAAGCTTACCAATTGACCTTTCTCCACTCGGCCGACATGCCCGTGTTGGCCGGGAACAGGGTGGGGCGGAATACTTGCTCCTTCCCACTCTTTCACGGAACGGGTGCGCTCGTTCCATGCGACGTCCAGGCCGCAGGCAAAAAAATACCGGGCGGTCAACGAAATGAGCCTGGATGGCGAAACTGTCAGGGGGCTTCGGCCCCCTTTCTTTTTTGCGCCGAGCTGCTCGGATAAGCGCAGTCTTGCCGGATCAGGCAATGCCTTTCGGGCATGTCCCGCCGAAATGGGTCTGGCGGAGTTTTGCCCGGCGGCGCTTCGCGACTCCGACTCGGTCAAACACGCAAGGATTGGCGCGATTTCCTCCCGATCGCGCAAAACGGGTGACGCGCGCGGCGGTTGCGGTGTTTCTGGGGCCTGTCCGGACGAAGACATAATCAACCTATCCAGGAGGCACCAAAATGAAACCGCAGTATTTGATTGGGATTTCCATCGCTGCTCTGATCCTGCCGGGAGTGCTCTCGGCGCAGTCCTCAACCGATGCCAATGGCGATGGCGTTCTGACCATCGAGGAAATCCAGGCCGTGTTGCCCGACGTTGACGCCGACACGTTCTCGGCGATGGACGCAAACGGCGACGGGGCGCTGGACGCTGATGAGGTGGCCGTTGCGCAAGAGGCAGGATTGCTTCCGCCCAGCAACGGGTAAACAAGAAAGGGCGGCCCGACACTCATCGGGCCGCTTTTTCAGATGCTATATCGGCAAGTGAATGTTGAACTTTTCCCGAAGTTCCGCGTCAAGCAGCGGGTCGAACTGGGCCGCTGACGGGGTGGACAGTATCTCTTCCTTGCGGGCAGTTGCCTTTTCAACCAGATCCGGCTTGCCGAGCTCCACCCACTCCTTGGGGGAAGAGCGGTCACCAAACGTCGGATAGACATAGTCAACCTGCATACGGCTGAGGGTTGCATCCGTTCCCAGATAATGACTAGGCCCCCCCATGCATACGGAAGCGATCTGATCCAGTGCCAAGGTTTCATCCGTCACTTCGATCCCGCGCACACAGCGCTGTGCCTGACCGATCAGGTCGTCGCTGAGAATGAGGCTTTCAAAGCAGAAACCCAGCAGAGAAGCGTGCATACCAGCGGCCTCATAAACCATGTTCAACCCGGACAACCCCGCCATCACGTTCGAGCACATCTGTTCCCATCCGGCTTGCATGTCAGGCAGCTTCGAATCTGATGCACCGGCTGCTGCGCCTCCCGGCAAATCGTAGAAACGGTGCATCTGGGCACAACCTGCCGTCAACAGGGCTTGTTCACCCGAACCGATGGACATTGCGCCAGTTCGCAGATCAAGGCCAAAGGGCCAAGTGCCAAAAATTGCGGGGGCACCGGGGCTTACGGCATTTACATAAACCAGACCAGCAAGGCATTCCGCTGTCGCCTGGGCGATTGCACCGGCGATTGTCGATGGCGCGGTGGCACCAGCCATCCCGGCTGACAGCAACAGCACCGGCATACCGGCCTTGATGCACTCCTCCATCACTTCACAGCTTTCTGTGGCGAATTTCATCGGCGGGACGACGAAGCAGTTCGAGTTCGAGACAAAAGGGCGCTCGCGATATTTGTCTTCGCCGCCCGCGATCATGTAGATCATCTCCATCGCGGGGGCGACGTGGCTTGGTTCCGTGAAGGACGTGCCGATATGTTTGAACGTTCCCGAACAACTTGCGTAGATCGTGTTCAGGTCCATTTCCAGGTTGTCGGCGATATCGCGACAGACCATGGGGCGTTGAACAAAGTGAATATTGTCAAGCTGCTGGCAGATGCGTGCGGCATCATGCAGGTCTTGCACGGTTGAATCGCGATATTCACGACCATGAACGTCGACCATGGAAACGGCGGCGCCAGCCGTGCCGTAATGTACTTTGGTACCTGCCAGTTCCAGATCGGTCTTTCCATCGCGGCTGTACAACGTAACCTTGCGGTTCGCTTTTGCGATCGTGTCTTCGACAAGGGCGCGGGGAAAGCGGATGCGGCCATCATCACCCAAAATACAGCCTGCACCGACCAAATAGTCGATTCCGCTTTGCGGAGCGTCGGCAAGACCAATAGTCTCAAGTGCTGTCAGGGCGGCCTCGTGGATACGTTCTATCTGTGCCTGCGTCAGGACATTCAGAACGCCGCCTTCCATACCGGGGCGCACGGGGCGCAGATGATCAGGCAATGCAGTGGCACGGGCCGCACGACGCGCTGCGCGTCCGCCGCTGCGCGAGGTGTTGCGGGATTGGTCGTTCATTTCTTTTTCCGATCGTTGAGAGATGTTTGGGGAACTGGCTAATGGCCGCTTACGGCCGCCCTCTCGCTGCACGCCCCCTGTCCGCACCAATGGTGCGGCTGATCAGGCTGATTTTCCAGTCGTGGTCCGTCATTCCGCCTCTCAACGTTTGGCGCAAGAATTCCAAAACACGGCGACGCATTCTGTTCTGTTTGCGACCTCAACGGAATTTACTTCAGCAAATATCTGCCCAACAAAACTCTGACGGATTTCTGAGACAGATTTTCTCCCGCGATGACTGAAATCTGTTATACTGCATTCACTTACCCTTGAGCTTTACGTGCAGGGAATTGAATTCCGACAAAAGCGATCCCAGTTAATTTTGAACCTAACACATGATCTGAAGCCCGAGCGAAGTTGCGTTGAACCAGACTTTTAAACCTCTTCCTGCCCTGATTGCTGCGGCTCTGATCGTCAGCGCCAGCTCTGGTTTTGCAGAGGATTGGACAGGCGGCTACGTAGGGCTCAGCTTTGGATACGCGGATGCGGATGGACCGGGGGGATCAAGCGGGGATGACACTTCTTTTGGGGCGCATGTAGGCTATGATCAGGACTTCGGGAATTTCGTTCTTGGCGGTGAACTTGAATACAACCGCCTGTCCCTGAACCTAAACCAGTCTCAGGGAAGCCTGGACAGCATGACCCGTTTGAAACTGCGTGGCGGGTACGATTTCGGCAGTGCGCTGGGGTATGTGGTCGTTGGCGCGGCACGGGCCGAAACATCCGTCGATAGCGATACCGCCGCCGTTTACGGAATCGGCATTGCTTATCCGATTGGTGAGAATTTTGTCATCAGCGGTGAAGCGCTGCGGCAAGACTTCGATGATGTTACCCGATCCACCGGTGGCTTGGATTCCAACGTCTTCAATCTGCGTACAACATTCCGTTTCTGACAAACGGTCTATTCTGCTGCGTGCTTCCTCGCAAGTTGTGACGCGAAAGTACAAAGCGTTTTCAGTGCCACTGCAAAGCGTTCATCCTCCACGGTCATGGCAACCCGTATGTGCCCGGTAGCAGCCTTGCCGAAGCTTTCGCCGGGCATGACGGCAATTCTGTGTGCGTTCAGCAGCGCGTTGGCAAACGCGTCCCCCGACAACCCGGTCGCGCGGATATCCAGCATCAGATACATGGCACCCTGCGTAGGTACGAGGCCTACGGTGTTTTGCGAGGCCAGTATATCCATCGCCAGGGCACGTCGACGGCGGAACGGGGCGGCGATCTTTTCTTCCAGTTCAACACCTGCGGTCAGCGCATAACTGGAGGCATCCTGCACGAACCCGGGAACGCCGTAGGTGGTGTGGGTGGCCAGGTTGATCAGATGGCTGATGACCTCTTCGGGGCCGACGACCCATCCACACCGCGACCCGGTCATGGCGTGGGACTTTGACATGGATCCAACCACAAGTGTGCGTTCTGCCATGCCGGGCAGCGTACGCGGAGAAATGTGTTCGCCGTCCCAGACCTGCGTGTCGTAAACCTCATCCGAGATCAGCCAGAGATCGCGCCGCTGGCAGACATCGGCGACCTCCTCCAGCGATTGACGGGAATAGACCACACCGGTCGGATTGTTCGGCGTGTTGATCAACAGCGAAACAGCGCCTTCAGCAGCAGCGTCGATCCACTCGGCTTTGAGCTGGAAAGCGTCTTCAGCGGTGGTTTGAACCGCGCGGGCAACAGCGCCAACGCCCCGAATTGTTCCGGGATAGGTGGCATAGTAAGGGTCGAGGAACAGGCCCACATCACCGGGGTCGCACACGGCCATATGTGACGCGAACAGGGCGGCTTGCCCGCCGGGGGTGATCAGAACGTTCTTCCGCGAGGTCGGAACACCTGTGCGGGTCTGAACCCGTGCGGCAACCGTGTCGCGCAGCAGGTCCGTGCCGGGCACCATCGCGTAACCTGTATGTCCGTTGCGGGCCGAGAATTCCATCGCCTGAAGAATCGAAGGGTCGGTTCGGGTGTCATGTTCACCGATTGTCAGCTCGGTTACGGCTAGTCCTTCGCTCAGCATCCGGCGGGCGCGGTAAAACACGTCCCAGCCGTCGCTGCCGCCGCCGGTGATCTGCGTGATGCGTTCAGACAATTTCATACCATCGCCCCTGGTTGCCTTGCGCTGAATGGGGCAGAGCGGAAACGGTTTGTCAATCAGCTTCGCGGTGGCAAGGTCGCCTGAAGTTTTTTAGTCAACGACGCGCGAACGAGGTCATATGAAACCGTCAAACGATGGCGCAGCTCGTCTGTTTCGACATCAAACGGCAGGCGGACCCAGCTGCGGTGAAAATAGGGGGCTTTCATTCCGACACCAGCATCGATCACCATCTGCGCCGTTTCAACGTCGGGCGTTTTGACCGACACGCCGTCATTTGCAATTCCGATACAGGCAAACATCTTGCCGCCGATTTTCCAGGCGTCATGCCCGCCGCCCCACGGGTCTGACAGCTCGGCTCCGGGGAGTTCTTTGCAGATGGAATTGACGTAGTTTCGATCCATGACCGGCACTGTGCCGAAGCGTTCGAGTAAACTCAATGCTTGGCTTGAGGGTGACGCCATGATAACCGATGGGATATGAACCCGGTGACCTGCATCATTATCTGCTGCATTACCTGCTGATTTATCAAGCGGGCCGGTTTCTTTCGTTTTCATCCCTGAGACAAGTTGCTAAGCCCGCGCCAACGCGCAAGCCTTTGCTGTTTCCTAGGAGCCCGACCGATGACGACGATCAAGCTGCACAACACGCGGACGCGGACGAAAGAAGACTTCGTACCGATCGATCCTGAAAACGTGCGGATGTATGTCTGTGGTCCGACGGTCTATGACCGCGCGCATCTGGGCAACGCCCGCCCGGTTGTGGTGTTCGACGTTCTTTATCGTCTGTTGCGCCATGTCTACGGCGCAGAACACGTGACCTATGTGCGCAACTTCACAGACGTGGACGATAAGATCAACGCGACCGCCCTCAAGCGCAAGCAGGCCGGGGCCGAAGGAACGCTCGAGCAGTTGGTGCAGGAACGATCTGATGAAACCATCGGCTGGTACCTGCATGATATGGGTGCTTTGGGCACGTTGGAGCCAACCGAGATGCCGCGCGCGACCCAGTACATTGCTCAGATGATCGTAATGATCGAAGATCTGATCGCCAAGGGCCATGCCTATGCCGCCGAAGGCCATGTTCTGTTTGCTGTCGACAGTTGGAAAGAGAGCTACGGAAAACTGTCGGGGCGCTCGGTGGACGACATGATCGCAGGCGCGCGGGTCGAGGTGGCGCCCTACAAGAAGAACCCGATGGATTTTGTTCTGTGGAAACCGTCGACTGATGAACTGCCGGGCTGGGACAGCCCATGGGGGCGGGGACGTCCGGGGTGGCACATCGAATGCTCGGCCATGAGCTATGAATTGTTGGGCGAGAGTTTTGATATCCACGGTGGCGGAAACGACCTGATGTTCCCGCACCACGAGAACGAGATCGCGCAGAGCAAATGCGCGCACCCGCATGGTGAATTCGCGCGGGTCTGGCTGCACAATGAGATGTTGCAGGTCGAAGGCAAGAAGATGTCCAAGTCTCTGGGCAATTTCTTTACCGTGCATGATCTGCTGGAGCAGGGCGTTCCGGGCGAAGTGATCCGGTTCGTTTTCCTGCAGACGCATTATCGCAAGCCGATGGACTGGACCGAGAAGAAGGCCCGTGAGGCAGAGGCGACGCTGCGCAAGTGGCGGGCGCTGACATCGTGCATCGAACCCGCTGCCAGCGCGGCACCTGAAGTGATCGCAGCGCTGAGTGACGACCTGAACACAGCAGGTGCCATGGCCGAGCTTTACCGTCTGGCGTCAGATGGTGACGCCGCGGGATTGCTGGCAAGCGCACGATTGCTGGGCCTGCTGCTGCCTCAGATGGGAGGTTGGGCGGACACGACGTCCATAGACCTGAGCGGCCATGCGGACCGTTTGGCGAAGGCGCGCGCATCTGCAATGCAAAACAAGGATTTCTCAGAGGTCGATCGCCTGAAGGCGGCGTATCTTGCGGCGGGGCTTGAGGTTCGAATGAGCAAGGAAGGTGTCGAACTGGTGCCGGGCGCGGGCTTTGATGCGGCCAAGCTGGAGGAGGTCTGATGACCAGAGAACGCCTCTACCTCTATGACACCACCCTGCGTGACGGGCAGCAGACGCAGGGCGTGCAGTTTTCGACCGCTGAAAAAGTACAGATCGCACAGGCGCTGGACGCATTGGGGGTGGATTACATCGAAGGCGGCTGGCCCGGCGCCAACCCCACCGACAGCGCGTTTTTCGAAGCGGCGCCAAAGACCTCGGCCCGGTTGACGGCCTTTGGCATGACCAAGCGGGCGGGGCGCTCGGCCGAGAATGACGACGTTTTGGCAGCCGTGATGAATGCGGGTACGCAAGCCGTCTGTCTGGTTGGCAAGTCCCATGACTATCACGTGACCCATGCGCTTGGTATTTCGCTTGAAGAGAACACGGAAAACGTTCGTGCTTCGGTGGCACATATCGTTGCGCAAGGGCGCGAGGCGCTGTTCGATGCGGAACATTTCTTTGACGGGTACAAGGACAACCCGGAATACGCGTCCGAAGTTTGCCGGGCCGCGCTGGAGGCGGGTGCGCGATGGGTTGTGCTGTGCGACACCAACGGTGGCGCGTTGCCGTCCGAGGTCGGACGGATTGTATCAGAGGTGATCGCAGCAGGCCTGCCGGGTGAACGGTTGGGTATTCACACCCATAACGATACCGAGAATGCAGTAGCCTGTTCACTGGCGGCCGTCGAAGCAGGTGCCCGGCAGATTCAGGGAACGCTGAATGGTCTGGGTGAACGCTGTGGCAACGCGAACCTGACGGCCCTGATTCCGACATTGCTGTTGAAGGAACCCTATGCGTCGCAGTTTGAAACCGGCGTCAGCCCTGAGGCGCTGGCCGGGCTGACCCGCATCAGCCGCATGTTGGATGACGTTCTGAACCGGGTTCCCAGCAAGCAGGCGGCTTATGTCGGCGCGTCGGCTTTTGCGCACAAAGCGGGGTTGCACGCCAGCGCGATTCTCAAGGACCCATCGACTTACGAGCATGTGGACCCGGCGAGCATAGGCAATGAACGCATCATTCCTATGTCGAACCAGGCTGGTCAGTCGAACCTGCGCAAACGCCTGACCGAAGCAGGGTTGAGCGTTGAATCCGGTGATCCCGCATTGGGCCGAATCCTTGAACGGATCAAGGACCGTGAAGCGGATGGGTATTCCTATGACACCGCACAGGCCAGTTTCGAACTGTTGGCACGGGATGAACTGGGGCAACTGCCAGAATTCTTCGAGGTCAAGCGCTACAAGGTCACCGTTGAGCGGCGGAAAAACAAATACAACAAGATGGTCAGCCTGTCCGAGGCTGTCGTTGTGGTGAAAGTGGATGGTGAAAAGAAACTGTCGGTCAGCGAATCCATGGACGAGTCTGGCAACGACAGGGGGCCTGTGAACGCGCTGGCCAAGGCGTTGGCGAAGGATTTGGGTCAATACTCGCAGATTTTGTCGGACATGCGCCTTGTCGATTTCAAGGTCCGTATCACCCAGGGCGGCACCGAGGCGGTGACACGCGTCATTATCGACAGTGAAGACGGTCAGGGGCGACGTTGGTCGACCGTTGGCGTAAGCGCGAACATAGTTGATGCGTCCTTTGAGGCGCTGCTGGATGCGATCCAATGGAAACTGGTCCGTGATTGTGATCCGCAAAAGGCAGCGGCCGAGTGAGCGTGGTCTTTGACGATGATGTCAAAGCCTGCGCCGCGCTGGTGCAGCGGGCTGATCCTGACAGGTTCCGCGCGACGATGGCGGCTCCGGTGTCGGCCCGGTCGGTGTTGTTTCCGGTCTATGCGCTGAATGTTGAAGTCGCCCGCGCGCCTTGGGTGACGCAAGAGTCCATGATCGCCGAGATGCGGTTGCAATGGTGGCGCGACGCGCTGCAGGAAATCGCAGAAGGCACCGCAGTTCGGAGGCATGAGGTGGTGACGCCTCTGTTCCGGGTCCTCTCGCCGCATCTGGCAGGTATTCTGGATGAATATGTCGCTGTAAGGCGTTGGGACATATATCGGGATCCGTTTGAAGATCAGGAACATTTTGACGCTTATATCAATCACAGTTCCGGGTCGCTTTTCGTAGCCTCAGCTCAGGCGCTGGGTGCGGCGGAGGAAAGCGTGCTGCGCGATTTCGGGTACGGAGTCGGTGTGGCAAATTGGTTCCGCGCCATTCCCGCACTGGAAAAGCGGGGTCGCGTACCTTTGCTTGATGGTACGATGGGTGGAGTTCAGCAACTGGCACAATCTGCTTTGGACCGATTGCGCAAGGCGCGATCAAACCGGGACGACATAGCGCCTGATGCGCGTCCCGCGCTGTATGCAGGTTGGCTGGCGGAATGGGTTCTGAAGCAGGCCATCGCCCAGCCCGAGCGTGTGGCGGCAGGAACGCTTGAACAAGGCGAAATGCGTCAGCGACTGTCCCTGATGTGGACCGTCGGCAGCGGGCGCTGGTGATCAGACGCTTTCGGGGTCGGCCGGGCGTAGTACCAGCCACAACAATGCACCGCCTGCCAGAGTCAGCAAAGGGATCATGGCGAGGTTAACAGCATTCCACCCCTCGATTGCAGAGCCGCCTGAGCAGTTCATCAACCCGCCCGAGGCCAGCGATGCAAGTGTCACACCACCAAACACCAGCAGGTCATTAAGGCCCTGCATCCGACCACGCTCTTGCGGTTCATGAGATGCGGCCAGCATTGTGGTCGCGCCGATGAAACCAAAGTTCCAACCAATGCCCAAAAGAACAAGGGCGACAAAAAAGTTACCAAGTTCAACGCCTTGCAGTGCAACCACCCCTGATGCGGCAAGTATGGCCAGGCCCAGAGCGACGATCTTTTCAACGCCAAACCGGGCAATCAGGTGCCCTGTGAAGAAGCTGGGGACATACATTGCCAGCACGTGACTTGTCACGATATCCGCCGCGTCATTGGCCGAAAACCCACAACCGACAACTGCAAGCGGTGTCGAGGTCATGACAAGATTCATCAGCGCATAAGACACCATGGCACAGATGATCGCGACGGCAATGCGGGGCGTTTTCAATAGCTCGATCCGTGACCGCCCCTTGGGTTCATCGGCCGCAGGTTTCGCAGGCGTGGGAATGTCGAGAAAAAAGAACAGGGCCGAGCCTAGAACGTTGATCCCGATTACAGCCATATATGTACCCAGAAAAGGGATGACGTAAGCTTCAGACGTAAGCTTCACGATCTGTGGACCGATGATGGCGGCCGCCAATCCGCCCGCCATGACGTATGAAATCGCCTTCGGGCGGTAATCGTCTGACGCGGTGTCTGCTGCTGCAAACCGGTAGAACCCGTGCGCACTCATGTAGATACCAGTCAGCAGGCTGCCGACAAGAAAGATGGGGAAGGAACCAAGGAACAGGCCATAGGCTCCGATCAGCCCGCCCAATGCGCCGGCGGTTGCCCCAACAAGAAACCCGACGCGACGGCCCCATTTTTGCATGATGGCCGAGATCGGCGTGGCCGCCAGCATCGATCCCAGAACGATCAGGGATATCGGCAGTGTCGCCAAACAGGGGTTCGAGGCCAGCGACTGACCTGCAAGTCCGCCAACGATGAACATCATGGGCATCTGCGCGCCCAGTATGGCTTGGGCAGCCACCAGCACGGCCACATTGCGTTTGGCCCGTCGGTCGTCCGGAAGGGTTGAAATCATGGTCATGGGCGAATGGTTATCGGCTAAGTGTTTGAGGCACAACCGGGTTGCATCTGCGTCACATGCGCCTAACGTGCCCGAGATAGCAGAGCAGGGAGGCCGCATGTCCGTAGGCCGCATCATCGAAACACCGGACTGTGTTGCGGAAGGGGCCGAATGGCTGGCCCAATCCTGTCCGCGCATGGCCTACGCGATGGATCAGACCGGCCCGTTGCCGCTGCGCCGCCGCCCTGACGGGTTTGCGCAATTGCTGAGTGCAATTGTCAGCCAGCAGGTGAGTGTGGCTTCGGCAAATGCGATCTGGAAACGGCTTCGGGATGCCAAGCTGACCGGCCCGCGCAAGATCATGTGGGCGACGGATGAAGAACTGCGGGCAGTTGGCCTGAGCCGGCAGAAGATCAGATATGCACGGGCTCTGGCCGAAGCACGCATCGACTATAAGGCACTGCGCGATGCAACTGACGCAGATGTCGTCGCTACATTGACGCAAGTTCCGGGTATCGGTGTCTGGACAGCCGAAATCTATGCCATGTTCTCACTGGGTCGTGCGGACGTCATCGCACCCGGTGATCTCGCCCTGCAAGAAGCAGCGCGTATCCTCTATGACCTGCCTGACCGTCCGACAGACAAGAAATTGCGCATAATGGCCGAAGCCTGGTCTCCCTGGCGTTCGGTTGCGGCGCGGGTGCTGTGGGCCTATTACCGGGTTGCAAAACAAAGAGAAGGGATCAGATGACACGGGTTTTGAATGCGCTCCGGAAAGAGCCTGTTTCGGGAGACACGCGCTCGGTCGTGGTGTTCGTGCATGGCTATGGCGCAAACGGTGCCGATCTGCTGGGTTTGGCCGATCCACTGGGCGAGCATCTGCCTGACACATTGTTCGTGGCCCCGGACGCGCCCGAGCAGATCCCCGGAATGCCCAATGGGTATCAGTGGTTCCCGATTCCCTGGATCGATGGGTCTTCCGAGGATGAGGCCCGCCGTGGCATGGAAATGGCTGTCGAGGACTTCAACGCCTTTCTGGACGCGCTGATGGTGGACGAAGATGTGCTGCCCGAACAGGTTGTTCTGTTTGGTTTCAGCCAGGGCACGATGATGAGCCTGCATGTCGCACCACGCCGGGAAGATCCCGTGGCCGGGGTTGTAGCCTTTTCAGGCCGTTTGCTGGAGCCCGATCTTCTGCCGGATGAAACCGTCAGCCGGATGCCTGTCTTGCTGGTGCATGGCGACGCTGATGACGTTGTCCCGCCTCAATCGTTGCCGGAAGCGGCCGAAGCCTTGCAAGCTGCTGGTTTCAAAGAGGTCTATGCCCATGTTATGAAAGGCACGGGGCACGGTATCGCGCCGGATGGGCTCAGCGTGGCGCTGGCCTTCATGCGCGACAAACTGAGCTTGTAAAAGTGATCGTCGTGCGACCAATGATGCGGGAGGATGTGACCGAAGCGTGCCGCATCCTCAATCAGGTCATCGAGATTGGAGGCACAACCGCGTTCGAGGTTCCGTTTTCCGAGCCTTTGTTCGCGCAAAGCTATCTGGAAGGCTTGGACAAGATATGCTGCCACGTTGGCTTGGATGAACAGAGTGACGTGGTGGGCTTTCAGTGGTTGGGTACGCATGACACGTTGCCTGAGGATTGCGCGGACATCGCCCGTTCACACGTCGCAGACCCGCACTTCGTGGTGCTGGACGTGCCCTGTTTCGGGAAACGATCAAAACGGCCGCCGCATTGGGGTTTCGTGCAATCAATGCGACAATCCGGGCCGATAACGTTTCGGGTCTAAGTTATTATGAAAAAATGGGTTTCCGGGATTACTCGATCGCTTATGGAGTGCCGTTGCGTGATGGCACGCCGGTAAACAGAATCTCGAAACGGTTTGAACAGGTTCAGTCCCACAAGTGACCTTCGGCGAACTCTACCGAGTTTCCGGCCGGATCGCGCACATACAAGGACCGTGCGCCTCCGGGCCAGTCAAACTCGGCGTCTACCGGAATATTCCAGTCCAGAAGGTGTTTGCGCATCGCCGCGATGTCCTCACGCGACAGCACAAGACACACATGTCCGGGGCCGCGCGCACCATGAGGCGGAACGGGCATGTCGGGGCTGAGGGGCGGTTGTTCGGTCTTGTCGGGATTAAAAATCAGCAGCACCGATCCGCCGATGCGATAGAAAACATGGCGATCAGCAACACGTTGAATACGCTCCAGCCCAAGAACTTCACCGTAAAACTGTTCTGCCGCGTCCAGATCGTCGACGTAGAGCGCCGCTTCCAGAATGGCCGACGGGGCCGGGATGTCAGGCGTTATCTTCATGACCCCAGTTTAGCAGATCAGGGCAGGGTCTGTCACCGGCGCGGGCGACGGTCGCGCTTGCGTTGCGAGGCCGCGTTCAGCGTCGGCATTGGCAGACTGTCCCAGCACCCGGGTTCAAGATCATCCAGGGTCCAGTCTCCGATGCGGTACCGGATCAGGCGTAGGGTCGGCAGGCCAACTGCCGCCGTCATCCGCCGCACCTGTCGGTTCTTGCCCTCGCGGATGGTCAGTTCAATCCAACTGTCCGGCACGGTCTTGCGGTCGCGGATCGGTGGGGTTCGGGGCCAGAGCGCCACGGGCTCGTCGATCTGGCGGGCCTTGGCAGGGCGGGTCAGGCCGTCCTTCAATTCGACCCCGTTGCGAAGCGTTTTCAGGGCAGCCTCGTCGGGGATGCCTTCGACCTGAACCCAGTAGGTCTTGGGCATCTTGTGGCTTGGGTCCGAAATCTGGGATTGCAGCCTTCCATGATCCGTTAGCAGCATCAAACCTTCACTGTCACGGTCCAACCTTCCCGCCGGATAGACACCGGGCAGATCGATGAAATCGGACAGCGTGCTGCGTGGGCTATCCGCATTGGCGCGGTCCGTAAACTGCGGCAGCACGTTATATGGCTTGTTGAAGCGAATGAACCAGGACATGACCCGCGCATAGCCCGAAGGGCGCCCCTGGCGCAAGCTGTGGATAACTGTCATGTGTCTGTTACGGATTCGCTTTACCCAGTCTGCGACATATTGTGGAAACTCAGGGCTTGTCAGAGCTTTAACACGATATATAGTTATTAAAAGACCGGGGCGGGTGCTCCCCGCTCTGGTGTCACAAACGGGCAGCTGAGAGCGAGGAGCGATTCTGTGATGGACGGAGACTTCAGGACCGAATTTGTAAGGGAGCCGGGTACGCTCAAACAACACCCGGCCCTGGTTTTGAACGCCGATTATCGCCCCTTGTCCTATTACCCGCTGTCACTGTGGCCCTGGCAAGAAGCGATCAAGGCCGCCTGGTTGGACAGGGTGGATATCGTGGCTGAATATGACGAAGTCGTTCGCAGTCCGAGCACCGAAATCCGAATACCTTCGGTCGTTGTTTTGAAAGACTATGTAAAACCCAGAAAGCGCGTGGCCTTCACGCGCTTTAATTTATTTTTGCGGGATGAATTCCGCTGCCAGTACTGCGGCAGCCGGGACAACCTGACCTTCGATCATGTGGTGCCGCGGGCCGCCGGTGGTGTGACCAGTTGGCAGAACGTGGTGGCGGCGTGCAGCCCGTGCAACCTGCGCAAAGGATCAAAATCGCTGCGCCAGGCCCGGATGACCTTACGCAAGCCGCCGCGCCAACCTGATGCCGAAGCGCTGCGCAATATCGGACGGAAATTCCCACCGAACCACCTGCATGAAAGCTGGATCGATTTTCTTTACTGGGATGCAGAGTTGGATCAGTTCTAAACCGCCCGGGATTTCCACGCGGCCAGCCAGATCAGCACCAGTATGGCAGAAGCAACGGCGTTCCAACCTGCCATCGAGATGCCGAACATCTCCCAAGGGATGTCGTCGCAACGCACCAAAGGCGCGGACATGATTTGATCGAACAGATCGTCAGTGGACAGGCCGCTGATGCTACCCGATGTGCAGCTGCTTGGACCTTCCCACCAGCCTTGCTCGACTCCGGCGTGAAATGCACCCACAGCCGAAGTCGCCGCCGCAGCTGCCGCGCCCAGCAACGGCAGGAAGCGCAGCCTGGGCAACACCAGCGCCACTGCGCCAATCGCGATGGCCACCGCATGAGGATAGCGCTGCCAGATGCACATTTTACATGGTGCAAGCCCGCCCAGATGCTGAAAGCCAAAAGCGGCCAGAAGAAGGGCCAATGATCCAAGACTTGCCAGTGCGACAAGTTGCGAACGTCTTGTCATAAGTATTTCACCACCAGAAATCCGCCAAACAGGAGGATGATGAACAGAGTGAACATTAGCCCCAGGCGCTTTTCGATGAAATCGCGTATCGGCTCACCGAATCTCCAGAGCAGGCCTGCGACAAGGAAGAACCTCAAGGCGCGGGCCAGAATCGAGGTCGCTATGAAGGTTCCAATCGGCATGCCGGTCCAACCCGACATAATGGTGATGACCTTGTAGGGGAAGGGGGTCACACCAGCGGCCAGAACGGCCCAGAATCCGAAGTCGTTGAAACGGGTATTGAATTCTTCCATGGCATGGGCTTTCCCCATGGATTCCAGAATGGGCTGCCCGATGCTTTCATAGAAAAACGCACCAATCGCATACCCCAGCATGCCACCCAGAACCGAAGCCACCAGCGCCACGGTTGCGATCAACCATGCCCGGGACGGGCGGGCCAGAATCATCGGAATCATCAACACATCCGGAGGGATCGGAAAAAACGAACTTTCGATGAAAGCCACTATGGCCAGCGCCCACAGCGCGTGAGGGTGTTCGGCCAGACGAATGGTCCAGTCATAAAGCGATCGTAACATAAAGCACTCAAATCCCGTTCTCGGTCTGGAGCTAAGCCAAACCATGCGTCTGACGGACCGTCAACAGCCGAGGTTGAAACAAATGGATTATTGGATGGTTTTTGCCTCTGGACCTTCGCTTGGATGAGCGCTAATTCAGTGTCCGTGGCCCAAGTGGCGGAATGGTAGACGCAGGGGATTCAAAATCCCCCGGTAGTGATACCGTGCCGGTTCGAGTCCGGCCTTGGGTACCAAAGTAAAAACAGAGGGTTAGGAGAACCTACCCTCTGTTTTTTCTTTTCGGGGTTTTGGCTTGCTCACACTTTCGACTTAAACTCTCACGTTCTGACCCCGTTCTGTTCCGGCAGCAAAAAGTGATTGTTCAATCGTGAGTCGTTGATCTCAAGTACGATTATGCGTGGCATGTCCTGCGAATTTGAAGCGAAGTGAAGACAGGCTGGTCATCAAGCTAACCTTCGCTGCAGGTGCTAAGTCAACTTCTTGAGCTCAAGTCGTCAATGAAATCCGAGACCGATGAGCTTTTTCAGCGAGCCCAGGTGCGGACATTCAGAAACGCCGAAGGCATCCGATTGTGATCTACGGTTTTAATGGAGAACAAAGGTTTCGTGGTGTTCTTGTCCCAACCTAATCACTCTCGTAATCAAGAAGATCTTCATAAGAATAGACTGAGGAGATTTCGCCCTCGAGACCCGAAACAAAATTGGGGTCTTTCGGCAAGCATCCGATATCGCAGATTTGTCGTACTTCCATTCGCTCCGTATCAACGTACCACAAGCGTCCGCCAGGCGTTGCTACAAAGCCGTCGATACCTTCATCTTCGTCTGCCTCAATGTCGGCAACGCTCGGAACTTCAGCACTGTATTCTGGGTCAAACCCCCCGTGCGTGTGGTAAGACAAGACAAGTGCCATGCCATCTTCATCTTGATCCCAAACGCAACTTTCATTGTCACCTGGCTGAGCTGCGGTGGCAACGAGTTTTCCGGCTGCATCATATGCAAGGTAGCCACAATATTCTGTGTCATTTTTGAACGAAATGCCCTGCAGGCTGGACAATGTCGCTTTCGCCAAGCTGATTTCTTCCTGTGATTGGGCCATGACGGCCACAGGCGACCAGAGTGTCAAAACCGCAATTGCCGTACGAAAACAACACGTGGCATCACGCATACTGCTGGCAAGACCAAAATGATAAGCCGCGAACGGAATGCAAAGAACCAACAAAACAGTAAAAGTAATCTCGATCATATTTCCCCCTATTTTCAAAACCCTACAATCCGCGCGGTTTGGAACTGCGAAGGCAACCAGCAGGCGTTCCACCTGTACCTGCGTAGGCCGTCAGTTTACATGTTTGACAACCCCACGCCGTCAAGCTTCTGTGGTCACTCGAAGTGTCTCTCTTCCATCGGCAAGCCTTGCCCTTACTGGCCCCGTTCTTCGAGCTATGACAAAAAACAATATCGCAATGCAAAAAGTTCCGACCAGTATTGCCGCGATCAGCCAGGCGTCAATCCTGCTTTCCGACAATGTGATCGTCTTCAGGACGCTGCCCCTTATTTGTAGGCATCATTAAACAAAGTTGATAGAGTTTTGGTCCCCCGCCTTCACGGGCGTGAGAGTTCGAGTCTCTCCTTGGTACCACACCCAACATATCAACCGCAAAGGCGTCAGCAAACAGCCCAGAAGCCTTGATCAAACTGCTGACCCCGCCTTTGATCTTCATGTCGTATTTGAGGTGTTCTGTAATCTGCTACGAAAGCCACAACTTTCTCGTCCTGCATCAGCAGAAAGGTCATCTCATCTTCGACAGAATAGAACGTGGCTTCGCTCTCGATCGAGCTGGTCCTGATGCACCACTTGTCAGATCCGCCAGAACGTTCAAGCGTGACATGCCCTCCGACCACATCCGAGACGCGGTTCGCGCTGTCTCGAGGTGAATTGCGCCGGAGAGAAGGTCAAGTGTTGGATTTGGAGCGTTCGGAGGGACCCACACTGTACCCGATGAAGTGATGGGGAAAGTTAAGGATTTAACCTCAAATATGCGAATTGACGCAGGTCAGGCAAGTGCTGGCCTTGACATTGAGGGTATCTGAATGAAACCTCACAAGGGTTGGGAGAAATTGGAAAATTCAAAGAGTTGTAGCCGTTGCGATGCGGGCCGGTTTGTATTATCGGCACGCTTCTCTGAGCAAGGCGATCAATCTGATTTCCAACTGCCAGACAAAAAAGTGGGAGTTAACAAATGAAAAACAGCAGCAAATTGAGCGTCGGCGCCTTCGTCACGGCAGCCCTTTTGGCTCCGGCGGCATATGCCGAAGAGTTCATTACAATCGGTACCGGCGGTGTAACCGGCGTTTACTATCCGACCGGCGGCGCGATCTGTCGTCTGGTCAACAAGGGCCGGAAAGAGCACGGCGTGCGCTGCTCGGTCGAATCGACCGGTGGTTCAGTTTACAACATCAACACCATTCGCGAAGGCGAGCTGGAGTTTGGTGTGGCCCAGTCTGACTGGCAGTACCACGCCTACAACGGCACCTCGAAATTCGAAGAAGCTGGCCCGTTCGAAGGCCTGCGCGCCGTGTTCTCGGTCCACCCCGAGCCCTTCACCGTCGTGGCCCGTGCCGATTCCGGCATCACCAACTTCGAAGACCTGAAGGGTAAGCGCGTCAACATCGGCAATCCGGGTTCCGGTCAGCGCGGCACCATGGAAGTCCTGTTGGGCGAAATGGGCTGGACCACCGACGATTTCGAACTGGCGACCGAGCTGAAAGCGGCTGAACAGTCGGCAGCCTTGTGCGACAACCAGATCGACGCGATGGTTTACACCGTTGGTCACCCCTCGGGTTCGATCCAGGAAGCCACCACAGCCTGTGACTCGGTTCTGGTGAACGTCAGCGGTGAGGCCGTGGACAAGCTGGTCGGCGACAACTCGTTCTACCGTACCGCAACCATTCCCGGTGGCATGTACCGTGGTTCGGACGGTGACACCGCGACCTTCGGTGTCGGAGCAACTTTCGTGACCTCGGCAGATGTATCGGATGATGCTGTATATGCGGTCGTCAGCTCGGTCTTTGAAAACTTCGATGATTTCAAAAAGCTGCACCCGGCATTTGCAAACCTGAAGCCCGAAGAGATGATTGCGGACGGCCTGTCGGCTCCGCTGCATCCGGGTGCCGAGAAGTACTACAAAGAAAAAGGCTGGATTCAGTAAACCAGACCTGACGCAGGGCGCCCAAGGGCGCCCTGCACAAAACCCGTAAGAAACGGGGTTTAGATGGCCGAAAAATGGCCGCGACGGGGAGACATTTGATGAATTCCGACACTCAATCCAATCGTCCGCTTTCCGAAGAAGAGCTTCAGGATCTGGTTGCATCTTCTGACGCAGGAGGGCGCAATCCGGTCGGGAACGTGGGCGTTTTCCTGGCGATCGTGGCCGCGATCTGGTCAATATTTCAAGTTGTTCTGGCTTCGCCCCTGGCGAACTATGTCTTGCCCGGAAGCGTCGTGAACAATGCACGGCAATTCCACCTGGCTTTTGCCCTATTTCTGGCTTTTGCGGCCTATCCTGCGCTCAAATCCAGCCCCCGGAACTATATCCCGATTCAGGATTGGATCATGGGATTGGTGGGTGCGTTCGTCGCGCTGTACGGCTACTTCTTCTACGACAAGATCGTCAATGCGGGCGGTTTGGCTGACGACACCGACAAATGGGTTGCGTTGCTTGGCTTGATCCTGCTGTTCGAGGCTGCGCGCCGTGCGCTTGGCCCGGCCATGGCAATCATTGCAACGATATTTTTGGCTTATGTCTTTTTCGGTGCCTCAGAATGGGTGCCTGAAGTTATCCGCTGGAAGGGCGCGAGCCTGAAAAAGGCGATGAGCCACATGTGGATCACGTCAGAGGGCGTGTTTGGTATCGCACTGGGTGTTTCCACGAAATTCGTCTTCCTGTTCGTGCTGTTTGGAGCATTGCTGGATAAAGCCGGGGCAGGGAACTACTTTATCAAGATGGCCTTTGGGGCCCTGGGCCACCTGCGTGGTGGTCCGGCCAAGGCGGCGGTTGTGGGTTCGGCTGCGACCGGCCTGATCTCGGGTTCGTCGATTGCCAATGTTGTCACCACCGGCACATTCACCATCCCGTTGATGAAACGTGTCGGGTTCAGCAGTGAACAAGCGGGCTCGGTCGAGGTTGCCAGCTCGGTCAACGGGCAGATCATGCCGCCGGTGATGGGGGCCGCTGCATTCCTGATGGTTGAATATGTGGGCATTTCTTACGTCGAGGTGATCACCCACGCCTTCCTGCCTGCCGCGATTTCCTACATCGCGCTGGTCTATATCGTGCACCTTGAGGCGGTGAAGCGGAACATGCCCACACTGGGCGACCGCGATGTGCATCTGGCGCGGACCGTGGTGGGGATGCTTGGGTTCTTCCTGGTTTTTGCAGGTCTTTGCTATGGGTCACAATTCCCCGTGGATGCCGTGACAAGCTTGGTGCCGTCGGCGGCCGGTCTGGTGCTGAGCCTGATTATCTGCGCGGTATATGTCGCCCTGCTGTATCTGGCTGCCCAGGTGCCTGACTTGGAACCGGACGATCCGAACGCAAAAGAGGTTACGCTGCCGGTTATCGCCGATATCTACAAGGCAGGTCTGCATTACCTGCTGCCGATCATCGTTCTGGTTTATTTCCTGATGATCGAACAGAAGTCACCGGGCCTGTCTGCCTTCTGGGCCACATCGCTGCTGTTTGTCATCCTGCTGACGCAGAAGCCGCTGAAAGCGATGTTCCGAGGGCAGAGCAACCTATACAACAGCTTTATCGATGGTGTTGCCGACCTGTGGCAAGGACTGATCGACGGGGCACGCAACATGATCGGCATCGCGCTTGCCACGGCAACCGCGGGCGTGATCGTGGGAACCGTCACGTTGACGGGTGTTGGTCAGGTGATGGCCGATCTGGTCGAGTTCCTGTCGGGCGGCAATCTGATCCTGATGCTGGTCATGGTCGGGCTGCTCAGCCTGATCCTGGGCATGGGTTTGCCGACAACGGCGAACTATATCGTTGTCAGCTCGCTGATGGCTGGGGTGGTTGTTGAACTGGGTGCGCAAAGCGGGCTGATCGTTCCCCTGATCGCTGTCCATCTGTTCGTTTTCTACTTCGGGATCATGGCCGACGTGACACCTCCGGTCGGACTGGCCAGCTTTGCCGCTGCGGCTGTGTCGGGCGGCGATGCAATCAAAACCGGTTTCACGGCGTTCTTCTACAGCCTGCGTACCGTGGCGCTGCCCTTTGTCTTCATCTTCAACACAGATCTCCTGCTGATCGATGTAACGTGGGTTGAGGGGATTCTAGTCGCCATTTTCGCGACCATAGCGATCCTGGTGTTTACGGCTGGAACGATGGGGTATTTCCTGACCCGCAGCCGGATCTATGAAAGCATCGCCCTGATTTTCGTGGCATTCGCCCTGTTCAGGCCGGACTTCTTCATGGACCGCATCGCGCCTCCATTCCAAACGGTTGATCCGGCCGCGTTCGAAGAGACAATCGGTCAAACTCCGCCCGGAACGGAGGTACGGTTGGTGGTTTCCGGACCTGATTTCGACACGCTCGAGATGGTGGATACCACCGTCGTCGTCACCGTCGGAGAAGAGGAAGGCGGAGCCGCACGGGTCGAGGCAATGGGCCTGCTGTTGATCCCCGAGGATGGGTTGGTCAAGCTTGAAGAGCCGCTGTTCGGCACACCTGTGGCCGACGATCTGGGAATCTTCGATTACTATGGGGATGAGGCCGTGCGCCTGACTTCGGTCAGTCTGCCGTCGAGCCAGCCGCCGAAGCAATTGGTTTATATCCCGGCGATGATCCTTCTCGGCCTTATCGCTTTCCTGCAACGCGGTCGTGCCGCAAGACAAGGAGTGCCCGCATGACACGTTCTGTTCTGTGTGCCGTTGATATCAGCAACGGCGAGATTGATGCGCCGGTCCTGAATAAAGCAGCTGCGCTGGCGGATATGGAAGGGGCGCAACTTGACGTCGTGACCGTGTTGCCTGATTTCGGGGAAAGCTGGGTGTCGGGTTTTTTTGAATCCGGTTTTCACGACAAGGCATTGGAGGAAGCGCAAGCCAAGCTGACTGCGCTGTGCGTATCGACCCTGAGTGCTGAGCGAAACAAAAAAATCCGCCATGTCGTAGCGACGGGAACAGCCTATCAGGAGATCCTGAAAACGGCCGAAAGCGCCGATTCCGACCTGATCGTGATCGGTGCTCACAAACCGGACTTCAAGGATTACCTGCTTGGTCCGAACGCCGCGCGCGTGGTGCGGCATTCCAACGTTTCCGTTTACGTGGTGCGCTGACCGCGAAATCATATCCAGTACGCAACTGTGTTGAAACGCCGACGGCAGTCCGCTGCCGTCGGATAGTTCAGGAAGCATCTGTGCAGCAGCTGTTTCAGTAGCCTGTCATTTCCAGATAACCAACGCCTTCGTGGCTGCCTGTGACTGTAACCGGGCCTTCCCAGTATTCGAAACGCGTACCCATCCACGCGTCTGGCGTCAGGGCAGTTACCGCGACGTCTATGCCTCGACTTGAAAGCAGGACGCGCCACTGCGTCGGGACTTCGCGCCCGGCGACCTGATTGGTCGCAAGCGGCTCAAGCCTGACGGATCCGTTGGGGATCGCCTCGGTACTGCCGTCTGAATTGATCCATGTGGCCGAAGTAAAATCGCCACGACCGCCGCGCAGGCGAAAGGCCATCAGTTTGTCTCCGTCCTCAAAGCTGAGAGAAAACCAATCCCAGCCGGTTTGATCCTCGGCCAAGGGTTGCGAAGACCATTCCCGGTCCAGCCAGCCCTTACCAGTGACGCGCATATCACCGTCCGGCAGATGCAGAACGCCCTCGACTGAGTAGAAGGGCTGCGAATAATAATAGCTGGCCTGCCCGTTGGCTGATTTGACCGAATGGCCGGCGTTGCCGTGAAACACCAACGGGCCTCGTGCCGTCAGCGCAAGATCATACCCGAACTCTGTGCCGTTTGCTGTCAGGGTCAGGGTGTCAAGATCCGGTCCGGCCATGCGCCATTCGTCGATCCAGGCCTCGAACGGTTGCGCCGTAACACCTGCCTGCCCGATCCCCCCACGCGACAGGCGTTCAGCAAAGTAATGGGCTTTGGGCGTGGTGGCCGCCGCATGGCCCATCCAGATTTGCGGGCTTTGCCAGCCATCAGCTTGAAACGGTTTCAGGGCGGACCGAAAAAGGGTCCATTGAATGCCATAGTCGCGCCCGTCTTCGCCTTTGACGTTGGCCGTTAGATACCACCACTCGATCCTATAGGCGGGATGAGGTCCATGATCTTTGGGAAAGTCGAATTCGAACCCCGCCTGTGGTATCTCGAATCCTTCGGCCGATCCTCCAAGACCAGCATAGCCCTGTGCCCAAAGCGGCGATGGGCACAGAAGCGCAAGAATGACCAAAAGGGCTTTAACGTTCATTGGCGAACACTCTCAGCAGATCGGCAGGGGGCAGACGCAACATACGCAGCGCGGGCAGGGTGGCGGCAATCAGGGCGGCCAGCAGGGTCAGCAGGAACAGCCAGAGCCAATCCCACGGGAAGACGAACATCGGTAGCCGCCAGCCAAAGGCCTGTACATTGATCACTGCCAAAAGAACCCAGGCAAGGATCAGACCCAGCGGCAGTGCCAGACAAGCGGTCAGAGCGGCAAGCAACACGCTGCGCAGCAGCTCCAGCTGTGCCAATTGGGTCCGGTTCATCCCCAGTGCCCAAACCGGGGCGATTTGCGGCAAACGTTGTGTCCACAAGGTCAGCAAGCTGGTAAGTATGGCAAAACCTGCAACGCCCAAGGTCAGGATATTCAACGCGGAAGTGACGACAAAGGTTTTCTCGAAGATTGCCAGCGATTGAGCCTTCATGGCGGCCTGCTGAACCACGGCCTGACGCGGCAGGGCGAAACGGTCCCGCAAGGTTTGCGCCATTTCACTCGCCTGCTCGGGGTTCAAACGGATGCCAAACCGTCGGGTCTCTGCCCCCGGCGCGATGCGGTCAAGCTGGGCCATCGAAACAATGGCTTGCCCGGTCGGGTTTCCATAATCCGAATACACCCCGGCTATGGTCAACGCGTGATCCGGGGATAGCGTCAGCGTATCTCCGGGCCAGAGGTTCGCGCGCCGTGCCAGTTGTTCGTTGATCAGAACCGCGTCTCCGGCCATGACGTCTTCCCAAACGGTCGCGGTTGCCGAAATCAAGGGCCAGTGCTGCCGAAAGGTCGGATCATCTACGACCCCGTACAAGAACAATGGTCCTGTCTCGAGCGACAGTTCCACGTTGCGAATTGGCAGGATGGCGTCGACCTGTGGTCGCAGCCACTCGGTGATCTCGCGCCCTTGTTCTTCGTCACGGACGGTCAGGTAGAGCTCCGAAGTCAGGCGTTGGTCGAGCCAGCCGACAAAGGTCAGCCGGAAACTTGAAACCATCGTGCCCACACCGATATTTGCTGCAAGCGCAAGCAACAGGGCCATCAGAGCAAGCGACAGCCCGGGCAATTGTGCACGCATGTCGGCCCAGACCCACTGCGCCACGGCACCGCATGCCCTGTGGGAAAAGACAGAAAGCGCGAAGGTCAGAAGCGATGGTAACAAAAGCGCAGCACCGGTCAGCAACCCGGCCAACAGAATGAAGCCGGCCACCAATCCACCGATGCCGAGATAGGCGATAGTACCTCCGGTGATCAGTGCCACGCCAAGTAATCCTGCCAGATGGCGTGCGCCCGCGTTGTCCTGCCAGGCTTGGACACCAGGCCCTGCCAGCAGAGGCATACGAGATAATCGCCACAGCGCATGGCCACTGGCGATCAGGGTGCCGAAGAGTGCCATGGCGATCCCGGCAAATACCCAATGCGGATGCATCGTCAATTCTCCGGTCACAGGGGCACCGTACAGGCCGCGCAGGGTCGCGGCGACATCGGGCAACAACGCTCCGGCCAGAAAGAAACCAAGCAGCAACCCCATGAATCCACCGATCAGGGCCAGAACCGTCAGCTCAGTCAGGATCAAAAAGACCAGCCGCCGCATGGAAACACCCAGCGCGCGCAATGTGCGGATCATGCCGCGGCGTTGGGCAAAGACCAGCCCGACAGTACCGTTCACGATGAACAGGCCGACGGCAAAGGATAACAGACCAAAGGCAGACAGGTTCAGGTGAAAACTGTCCGTCAATCGTGCGGTATCGACTTGCGAGGAGGGGCCGGAGCGCTCCAGTTCAGGTGCGATCTCGGTCAGGGGGGGGCGATCACGCGGTTGATTGGGCAGGACAATGAGGCGCGAAATCAAACCGGGTTGGTTCAGCAAGGTTTCCGCTACGCCGATATCTGTCAGAATAACATCAGGGGGCAGCGCCGTGGTGAATGAAACGGGAGGAAGGTTGCTTTGGTCGCGGAACAGAGGCGCGAGTTCTTCCGCGATCAGGAGGCGCCCCGGAGCGGTCAGCATGTCAGCGGGCTCGGGCGGCGCGACGCTTTGCTCTGCCTCGGTCATAGCTGGCAAGGCGGGGTAGGCGACCATGTCCACGCCCATCAGACGCAAAGTGCGGCCTGCGATCCGATAGGGGCCTTCCAGAACGGCCGCTACCTGCCAGCCTGAGCGACGCAGATCAACGTAACGAGTGACCGGGATCAAACCAGATGGATCGTGCAGTTCGTCGAACTGTCCAAGGGCGAGTTGCGCGTTGGCCCGGGCATAGCTTACACGTGCTTCGGCATTGATGGCCTGAACCGCGGACCAAAGACCCGTGGCCAACGCGATGCCTGTCAAAAGCGTCGCAAGTTGCAACCAGTGCACCCGCCAATGTGACATCAAAGCCTGAATGATGGCAGTTGTCATTGGATGCGACCACCGCATAGCTGGACGTTTCGATCCAAGCGGGCCGCTATCTGTTGGGAATGGGTGACCAACAGAAGTGCTGCGCCGGTATCGGCCACCAGTGCCAACATCAGATCCAGTACTTTTGCGCTGGCGGTTTCATCCAGATTGCCCGTGGGCTCATCCGCCAGCAGCAGTTTCGGGCGCGCAGCCATCGCACGACCAATCGCCACCCGTTGCTGTTGCCCGCCGGACAGGTTTTCGGGATATCGGTCCAAAAGATCCGACAGGCCCAGACGTTCGATCAGCTGTGCGGTCCACCCAGCATCTTCGGCACCGGCAAGGCGGGCATGAAACGAGAGGTTTTGCGCAACGGTCAGGGATGGGATCAGGTTGAACTGCTGAAACACCAGCGAGACCTGCCTGCGCCTCAACTCGGCCCGACCGGCATCGTCCAAAGGGGACAGAGGCGTACCGTTCAGAGTGATTTCACCGCTGTCGAAACAGTCGAGTGCAGCGGCAAGGTTTAACAGAGTGCTTTTGCCACTGCCGCTTTCTCCGGTCAGGGCCAGAGTTTGCCCGTGATCAAGGGTCAGCGACACGTCACGCAGAACCGGACGCCCGCCGGGATAGGTTTTCTGAACACGGTCGATGGTCAACAGCATGATCTGGCCTTTTTCTTCCAAGGATGTGCAACGGAATTCCAAACTGTCCAGTGCGGACCCGCACCCGGTTCCATTCGCCGCAGGTTGCCATCACGAGCGCCGGGGTTGTGCCCTTCACCTCAAAGGGTCATTCTGCCCGGACGGTCCACTATCGTAAATCAGGATGAAAAACATGACGTTGCTGCATCAGATCGTTTTGGGCAGTACTTTTCTGGCGCTCTGCTTCGTGGTCGAGATTCTTTTGTTAACCTGGTGTACTGTCACGATCATTAAACGAGATGAGAAATGGTCCGCCAAAGGAGTGTTTTTCGCAACGGCAGCACCGATCGCAGTGTCTTTGGCGTTTATCGTTGCCACGCATACGATTCAGGTCTGGATCTGGGCCATCGTATGGGTGTTGCTTGAGGTTCTGCCGGATTGGAACTCGGCCATCTATTTCTCGTTGGTGACGTTTACCACTCTGGGATACGGCGATATCGTTTTGGGCGAAGGTTTGCGTATCTTCGGATCCTTTGCCTCGGTTGCAGGTCTTTTGGCTTTTGGTCTGTCGACCGCTTATCTGGTGGCGATGATGACGCGCGTCTTTCAGGAGAAATTCTTTTCCTAAAGGATTGGCGCAAACAACCGCGCCAAGGGGGCGCCAAACCGGATATACGGTGGTTGCTGGGTCAAACTGCGCGTCAATTCATAGCTTGCCTCGAAATCCGCACGCAGCATGTGATCAACAGCCAGCGCTGCGCGAGAATCGAAAAACAGGGCCATTGCCTCAAAGTTCAGCCGGAAGGACCGGTTGTCCAGATTTGTCGTGCCGACCGCGGCCAGCGTGTCGTCAACCACCAACACCTTCTGATGCATGAAGCCGTCCGTATAACGGAACACACGCACGCCGCAGTCGCGGATTTCGTCGAAATAGGCAAAAGCAGCCAGCCAGGGTAGCCGATGGTCGATCACATCCGGGACAAGGATACGAACGTCCACCCCGCGCATCGCTGCATGTTGCAGGGCGGTCATGACGTCGATGTCTGGCACAAAATAGGGCGATGCGATCCACAATCTTTCTTTCGCCTCGGCGATTGCCGAAAAGAACATCATGGCGCCGGTTTCGGTTTCGTCTCCGGGTCCGGTGGCCACCAATAGGGCATTCATGTCTTGCTCGGCCACGCTACCTGCCCAGTCTAGGTCATCAATCAGGTCTTCATCACGGGCCCAATGCCAGTCTTCGGTGAAGATGAGCTGCAATTGCCGGACGATGTGGCCGGTCATTTTGATATGCGTGTCGCGCCAATGGCCGAAATGCGGGTCTTCTCCCAGGTATTCAACGCCCACGTTGTGACCGCCGATAAAACCTGTTTCACCGTCGATAACGACGGTTTTGCGGTGATTTCGGTAATTCAGCTGAAACCGGAAATTCGGGCCGCGTTGACGGCGAGGGTCGGCCACGTCAATTCCCGCATCGCGCATCGTGTCCAGGTAGGTGCTTGGCAACCCATAGCTGCCGACAGCATCGATCATGAAACGGACATGCACCCCACGTTTCGCGGTCTCGATCAGCTTGGTCTGAAGCTTGCGGCCCAGCGCGTCGTCTCGGACGATGTAGAACTGGATCAGGATATAGTTCTTGGCCTCGTCTATCGCCTCGAAAATGGCGTCAAACGTTGCCTGACCATCGATCAGGAGCTGTGCTCCATTGCCACTGGATACCGGAAGGTGGGCCAGAAACTCGAATGGTCGTGGATTGATCGGCATCGTGGACGGATCAGGTCGGGAATAGTCGGCAAAGGTCTTGATCCCTTCGACCACCCGTTCGCTTTGCTGGCGCGAGATGCGATAGCCGCGAAACCTGTGGTGCCCCAGAAACAGGTACATCGGCACCGCAAAGACTGGCGCCGATACCAAAAAGACCACCCAGCCAACGGCTCCTTGTGGGGTGCGCGCGGTTTGTGCAGCGCGCACCGAAAACACAAATGCAGTTGCATATAGCGAAAAAACAAAGATGGATACAAGCAATGTCCACATGGGCGGTAAGTCTTTCGGGCCGTTCAGTTTCCTCCAGTGTAGACCCGCGACCAGTCTTTCGCCATATCGACAATGACCCAGCCTTTGTCTGGCCCCTGATCCAGACCGTCAACCAACCGCCCAATCGGGCTTTCCCGATCATAGGCCCATTCCCGCTCGGCATCCGTATGGTGGATCAGAACCCCCAGACGTGGTCCGTCGCCTGAGGTTGTCCAGTCCAGCATTGCGAAATCTCCATCTGAATTTCCGCCGGCCAGAATGGGGCGTTTGCCGATTGTGCGTTCGATGTTGATGGGTTTGCCTTCCTTGTCGTCGATGAAGGCAATCCCGGGGGCCTTGACGACAGTCGGGACGCCATCGACATCTTCGAAGGTCGAATTTCCATAGGTGCCCAGAATCTGTTCCGGCGGGATGCCATAGGCCTGTTCCGCAAAGACCCGCATGAAGTGAATGCCGCCGCCCGAGACAATATAGGTCTTGAACCCTTCGTCCCGCAGATAGCGCAACAGCTCGACCATGGGCTGATAGGTCATCTGGTCATAAGGCAATCCGGTGTCCGGGTGACTGGCTTCGGCCAGCCATTGCGCGACTGCTGCCTGAAACGCCTCGACAGTGGTTCCGGAATGCGATGCGTTGACGACTTCGATCAAAGCATCGTGACCGCCTTGAAGAACGGTCGCAAGATCACCTTCGGCAGCGGCTTTCAAAGCAGGTGTGGACAGGATCGAAGGATCCTGTTCCGCCAGCTCAGAAAGCCTGTCCATGGCGAAAATGAACTGGAAATACACCGGCTGTTCAGCCCAGAGTGTTCCGTCATTGTCGAATACTGCGATCCGGGCTGCCGGGGTTACATAGCTTGCGTTTTCAGGGTCCGTCACCGCCTCGACAAATTCAACGATACGGTCCCGCGTTTCCGAGACCGCCCATGAGGGCAGCGGATCTGCGGATGCCGTGACGCTTGCAAATCCATTCAGTACGACTGCAACAGCCAATGCTAGGGGCGCTCTTGTCATGGCTTGTTTCCTTCGACGCATGTTTTGGTAAAAATACCGTTGTCAAAACAAGAAACCCGCAGCGCCGTTCAGGTGCTGCGGGTTCAGGTGTCGCGAATTTACTTGGAGCCGACCTGACTGAAGATCTTGTCCTTGGCGTCGCCAATCGTAAAGCTGCCCGGCTTCTGACGCGGAGGGAACTCTTCGAATGTTTCCAGGAACTTGCCCACATATTCTGCCGCAGGCAGCAGCAAATAAACACGGTCTATATACCAATCCCAATAGGTGTTGGAAGTGATATTGGCCCGCTCGTACGGATCGCGGCGAAGGTTGAAGAGCAACGGAATACGCAGTTCGGTCCAGGGCTCAGCCCAGGCTTGCAAAGTCTGCGGATAGCGGTGCTCAAGAAACACTGCTTTCCAGTCATCATACCGCAACGCAGTCAGGTCACCATCGTCAGAGAAGTAGAAAATCTCGTGACGCGGGCCTTCATCTGTTTCACCGGTCAAGTAAGGCAGGAAGTTGTATCCATCCAAATGCACTTTGTAGTCTCGTCCGCCGCCAACTTCGGCTACGGTGATCCCTTCAAGCAGCTGTTCCTTGATGTCTGGATTTCCCGCAACCGCCAAATAGGTCGGCAACCAGTCCATGTGATGCATGATCTCGTTGCTGACCGAGCCGGCGTCGATTTTGCCGGGCCAGCGTACCATTGACGGAACACGCCAACCGCCTTCGTAGTTGGTGTTCTTTTCACCACGGAACGGTGTCATTGCCGCATCCGGCCAGGTGTTCATGTGCGGGCCGTTGTCGGTGGAATAATGTACGATCGTGTTATCCGCGATCCCAAGTTCATCCAGCAGGGCAAGGAACTGGCCGATATGCATGTCATGCTCGATCATACCTGCTTGGTATTCATCCATATGCTTGCCGGCGATTTCGTCGGCTTTCGTGCGCATTTCGTCTTTGACATGAGTACGGAAGTGCATTCTGGTGCCCGACCACCAAACAAACCACGGAACACCTTCTTCCGTCTTGCGCGTAATGAAGTCGAGCGCGGCCGCAACCGTTTCGTCATCCACCGTTTCCATGCGCTTTTTGGTCAACGGGCCGGTGTCTTCGATCATCCCGTCAGCACTGGATTTTATGACCCCGCGCGGACCGAACCGTTCGCGGAATTCCGGGTTTTGGGGGTAGTCTTCGTTTTCAGGCTCTTCCTCGGCGTTCAGGTGGTAGAGATTTCCGAAAAATTCATCAAACCCATGATTGGTCGGCAACATCTCGTCCCGATCGCCCAAGTGGTTCTTACCAAACTGACCGGTTGCATAGCCTTGAGCTTTTAGTAGGCCGGCAATCGTTGGATCTTCAACCTGCATGCCCTCTTTTGCGCCTGGCAAACCAACTTTGGACAATCCGGTACGGAACACAGACTGGCCCATGATGAACGAGGACCGACCAGCCGTGCAGGATTGTTCACCGTAATAATCGGTAAAGATCATGCCTTCTTTGGCAACCCTGTCGATATTGGGTGTCTGATATCCCATCAGACCCATGGTATAAGCCGAGATGTTGGATTGACCGATATCGTCGCCCCATATCACAAGAATATTGGGCTTTTGATCCTGCGCCCAGGCGGGCACGGCAAGGGCAACAGTTACGGTCGCCACTGCGAACCGGCGCAGTGTTCTGCGCCAATTATCTGCAATCATTCGTGGAGATGACATGAAGTGCTCCTGATTAATCGAGTCTTAACGACCCTGAAACGTGAAGTTTACTTGAAGCCGCTAGCTTATACTTTGCAGCTGCAAGCAAGTTGTTGATTGCCCGAATAAAAAACAGATACTTGTTCGAGCAGCGAACGCAGCTATTTTATGCGATGAAACGTATCGAAAACTTATCATATGATCATTTTGAAAGATACAAATGTTTGATTCTGATGGGGATATGCGGATTCTGACCCAAACCGACTGGTTTGGCGCGCGCGATTCAAAGTTTCAGAATGATCTTATGACCGTCGCAATTCACAGAGCCTTCGATTCCGGAGAAACCCTTTACCACCACGGCGACCGGGCCAATGGTATTTTCGCGGTGCTTTCAGGCGCGCTTCAGATCACCGCACCTGCCGATGACGGACAGGAATTTGTCTTGCATCAGGATGGATCGGGTTTCTGGATCGGGGATCTTGCGCTTTTCGCCGAGGCGAAACGACTGGTGAGCGTCGTGACAACGCAAAAGACCCGCACGTTGTTTTTTCCGAGTTTCCGCGTGGAAAGATTGGTTCAGAAAAATCCGGAATACATTCGTGATTTCTATGCGTTGACCCATGAAAACATGAAGACGGCACTGCGCATCATGGCCAACCTTGCGGTTACGGGGTCTGAAAAGCGTCTGGTGCTGCGTCTGTTGCATCTTGACGAAGGCACTTTGAAATCAGATGGGTGGATTGTCGTGTCTCAGGAAGAACTTGCTGAAATGGTTGCGGTATCTCAGCCGACGTTGCACCGACATCTGCATCACCTGGCGGATCTGGGCCTCGTGGAATTGGGCTATGGCCGACTGAGGTTGATCGACAGGCGCAAACTGATCAGCAGCTGTCAAAGTTGAAACCTAGGGGTTGAGTGGCGGCAAGGATTCGCTCTTTCGTTCTTTTGAGCTGTTCAACGCATTTAGGTTTTGCATGGCAGCGTCCCAGTCTTCCGGGCCGTTTGTGGTGGTCGATGAATACCGCACTGCACCGATCTGCATCAGATTGCGTTCAAGATCCAGGGAACGCTCAGGGTGAGCGCTACGTGACTTCCAGAGATCCAATGCCTGATAAACCGCTGGCAAGTTCCGCGATTGCAAAGCTGCCCGCAGTGAATCGACGGCATACTTTTCCGAGGCAAGGTACTTGCGCTGCCGTTCAATTTTCCAGGTTTCATAGCGAGGGCGCAGAAATCGCCCAAAAGCCCAAAGCGCACATACAACAACGGTTAGATAAAGAGCGGACTTGAGGACGGCCCGCGCGTCAGGCAGCTGTCGTTTGGGGGGAGCCAGTGTAAGCTGGGTCGGGGTAAGTGATGCCGTTTCGATCTGACCGGTGTCCAGATTGAACCAGTCGATCGAAACCGCCGACAATTGTATGTCGCCGCCATCTTGGGCGATGTACACGGTTTCTTCGACACGTTGCCCGGACAGGACGCCTCGGTCTTCTGTTTCTGAAAACCGGGGCTCTTTGGGATAGGCACGAAGCAGTGGGCTTTGATCTTGCGGCGTCAGCGCTGGGATTGTCAGAGCTGTGGTGCCAGAGATCTGCGCGCTTATCACACGCGTGATGGAATCGCCGGCCTGCATATCGGTCGGACCGTCCAGCTTCTGATCAAGAGAGAAACCGGTTGCGATGATAAGCGGGTCAAGCCCTTGAGCGCCATCTGGGATTTCTGCATTGAGCTGTATGGGAGGAAGCGTCACAGAAACCTGGACCGGTTCATTGGACTGCGGATCGGCAAATGTCACGACAACCTCTTGCGCTTCGAACGCGACCGGTCCTGGTGCCAACGGATACAGGCGATAACTGCGCTGCACCCCCGACCACGTCTCTCCGTCCACCGTTTCGCTTACCGGACCCGAAGCCCTTTCAGGCAGGCGAACCAGGATGTTTTGCTGCTCCAGTGATGGAAAGGTGGGCGGTTGCGGCATGAAGGTCGGAACCAGAACCTTGATGCGAACAATTGCGGGTTGGCCTACGATGACGGCTTCGTTCGGGACGTCTACTGACACCCGAGGTTGATAAGCTGAGCTGTCCTGAGCAGACACGGTAAGCGGCAGAAACAGAATGAAGACAGCAAGGTATCTCATTCTGTTTGCTCCTGATTATCCAATAGGAAACGGTTTTTCAGAAAATCCTGCATATCGGTGTCGATCATACTGATCCACTGGTCGGCGGACAGTGACTGCGGCCCGTCTTTGGCGGCTTGAACCGTGGTGTCACTGCCGCGTGCTGCGTCGTTGTCAAACACCGTATCATCTGCACCGATGCCAGCCTCTTCCCCTGTATCGGACTGTTCGCGCGTCGTTTCGACATAGTCCAGGATGGCTTTGGATACATCGAGATTATGCTGGGCTTCAGGCCAGTTGGGACGACGTTCCAAAGCTGCCTCGAACGCCGATATGGCTGGGCGATATTCGCGGTTTCTTATTCGGGCCATACCTTCGGCAAACGCAGCTTCCGGCGTGTCCAGCTTGGAAAAAACGGACGATGCCTCGGCGTATTGACCGTTCCTGAGATAGGCATACCCCCTGTGATATGAGTCTTCGAACACCTCAGCCGCTTCACCAAACCGTTTTTGGTTCATCGCAATCTGGCCTTGTTGGTCGGGGGTGAAAAACCAGTCTCTCCATCCTTCTGCGCGCGCTCCGGATGTGGGCAACACAATCAAAGCCAGAATTGCCCATCGGACCACCCAGCCTTTTCGGAACCACAGCAGAGACAGCAGTGCAGCAGGCCAGGCCAGAATCCAGCCCTTATCCTGCCAGTCCAGGCGATCATCGTCATCCAGGGCGGCAGTATAGGCTGATTGAATACGGCGCGTCAGCTGAGTGACGTCCCGGTCGTCGTTCGAAAACGCCACCACCGATGCATTTTGGATGTTGTCCAACTGAGCAATTCGACCACCGACAGGCAGCATAGTGAGAAAGAAAATTTCAGTATTCGAGGAGCTTAACCCAGATACCTGAGATGGATCGAGGTCGTCGAGCACGAACAACACAGCGCCCGGGCTATCGCTGTCATTCAGAATGGACTGAGCCAACTCAAGCGCATCGGCTGCGGCATCGCCATCCTTCGGCATTACCGCGGGCGTCAACCCCTCAAGCAACGGACGGAGTATATTCGCGTCTTCTGTCAACGGGGCAACTCGGTGCGGCGTTCCTGCATATGCGATCAGGGCGGTTCGAGCACCGGCGCGTTCGTTGATCAGATCGGAAATCTTGAACCGTGCCCGATCCAGCCGGGATGGCGCAAGGTCCGAGCTTTCCATACTATCGGTGACTTTGAGAGCGATCACCAACGGGGCAGTGTCCGCGATCAGCGGGTTGGGTGTGCGTGACCACGTTGGACCTGAGGCCGCAAATATGACAAGCGTTGCAATGATCATCGCAGCATCAATGGGCTGCGTGCGCCGGGTGTCTTCTTTGCCCAGCAACAAGGCTTCTGCAAGATGCGGGGCGATCCCTGTCGGCAGTTTGGTTTCTGCCAGCGGTTTGGATCTGATCCTCCACCACAGCGCAAGGATGGGGATGAGAAGCAGCAGGTAATAGCCTCGGATAAAATGGAAATCAGCCAGATTCATTGTCAGACGACCCCGCGGTGCCGCTGGGTGAAATGGAACCCGGCCATGCTGACCATAATGACGATCGACGCAAATAGTAACGGAATATGAGCAAGGCTACGTTTGGGCCGATAGCTTTGTGTTTCCACAATTCTGGGGTTCAGTTCATCAATGCGTTCATAGGTCTGTTCGAGGGCCGAGGCATCGTCGGCAAAGAAATACTCTCCGCCCGTACGCGCGGCTATGTCCTTCAAAGCCTGCAAATCCACACGATCTTCACCCGTTGCATTCGGGTCTCCGACACCAATCGTATAGACAACTACGTTCTTTTCCGCAGCAATTGCCGAGGCATTGACCGGTGTCATGCGACTGGATGTATCGGCGCCATCGCTGAGTACGATCATCAGGCGTTGCTCAACCTCGCTGGACTCAAAGGTACGAATGCCAAGTCCGATGGCATCGCCCAAAGCTGTGTTCGGACCCGCCATGCCAACTTGAGTTTGGTCCAGGAACCCATTCAAACTGTTTAGATCTTCCGTGAAGGGCGCTTGAATGAACGCGCGTGTTCCGAAGATGATCAACGCCATCCTGTCGCCATCTCTTTCAGAGATGAACTGTTTCAGAACTTCTTTGACCGCCTCCAGCCTTTGCATCGGTTTACCGGACCCGGACTCGAAGTCCCGCTGATCCATCGAGCCAGAGATATCCAGCGCCAAAACCACATCTCGGGCAGATTTCTCTATAACGATGGGGTCGCCCAATCGTTCTGGACGGGCCAGCGCCAGAACCAGCAGAAGCCAAATCAATACCACGTTGGCGGTTTGAAGCCAGGCACGGCTGCGGATCATTGACCCGGATTTCGGCTCGGCGCCTGCTGCTTGTGCAACGCGGCGGAAAAACGGAATGCGAATAGACGCGGTTGTTTCCCGCCGGGGTGGAGCAATGGCGTAGACCAGCACCGGCAGCGGCAGCAGCAAAAACACCCACGGTGCAGAAAAGGAAACCATCACGTTCCCCGATGCAGTTTGTGGGATTTGACCCAATTCCGAGCAAGTTGCGTCAAGGCGCGGTTTGGCGGAAGGTCCTTGTACGGCGCTTCGATCAGTGATTGCCCAATGTCAGATAAAAAGTTTGTATCATCAGATGTTTGCGAAAGGAAATTCAACCAATCATCCCCATGAATTCCTGCGACTTGCCTGCGCGGATATGCGACCAACGCGGTGCGGCGAAGGATTTCGGCAACTTTTGCCGACGTGATATCCGGGTTTGCCAGCTCTGCCAGCGCATGGTGTCGATACGCGTTTGCCCGTCTTCGTCGGACGAAAACAACACTGACTAGTACAACAAAGCCAAGCAGAATAACAGCCAGCGCCAACCACCCCCATGTCTGCGGAAGCATCGAAATAGTCGCAGGTTCTGGTGTCGGCTCGAGCATATTCAGCAGATCAACCAGAGATTTCCCTGTCGTGTCGATGCTCATTTCTGCCCCCCGCGATGCCCGAACAGATACAGCAACTGATCCAGAGCAGGTTCCGCCGTTGTCAAAGGAACAACCGGAAAACCGTATCGCCGGGACCAAGTATGCAGTTGGTTCAACCTTTCTTCCATGGATTTGCGAATTTTCCCGGACAATTCGGGGTCGGCGCTGTCGATTTCGATCTGGTCTTTCCCGTCCGAGACAGTGAGTTTCAGATTGGGCGCCAGTACCTTGGCTGTTCTGTCAGCAATATTGAACACGATCAGATCGTTTGAGAACGCAATACGGCGCAGCAAGGATTCCGATCTTTCGTCAAGCCCGTCACAGTCGGAAAACAGGCAAACCAGCCCGTTGGTTTGGGACATACGCGCGGCTTCGGACAACATGTTATTCAAAGCCACGGTTGGTTGCGGGTCCAAGGCAGCGTGCAAGGCCGAATTGGCAGCCCCGATTGATGACAAAAACCGCATAAGCGCCGCAGCGCGGCGCTGTGGCTTGTGTTCTGCAACGCTCGTGTCGCTGAAGATCAGGCCTCCAACACGATCGCCCTGATCGAGAACGCGATGCGCAGTGATTGCGGCAGCTTCGGCAGCGATGACCGACTTCATGTAAACTTCTGTTCCAAAAAACATCGAAACGCGCTGGTCGACCAGCAGCAGGGCAGGGCGGTCTCGTTCCTCGGTATAGACCCTAACATGGGGCTCCCCGGTTCGCGCCGTGACTTTCCAGTCAATTGTGCGGATATCGTCGCCCGGTTGGTAGTTTCGCAATTCTTCGAAGTTCAGGCCGCGTCCGCGCAGGCGTGATGTGTGTGTTCCATTCAGGATCGACCGGGCGGGCTGACGTGGCAAAAAGCTCAGAGCACGAGAATGCGGTTCCAGACGCAAGAGGTGATCCGCACTGACGTGAATGCGGGGATCACCGGGATATGTTGTGGATTGATGCACCCGGCCAACCCGAACCGTCAGGGCAGCGCGACGAGACGCAGGATTTCCGCGATCACGTCATCTGCCGTTTTGGCGTTCCCCTGCGCCTCGAAGCTCAGCGTGATGCGGTGACGGAACACGTCATGTGCTATGGCTCGAATATCCGCAGGGTCCACATAATCGCGCTGGTTCATCCACGCATGCGCTCGACCGCATTTGTCCAATGCCAATGAGGCACGCGGGCTGGCGCCGATTTCGATCCAGCTGGCCAGTTCTTCGCTGAGCGCCGCAGGCGTCCGGGTCGCCTGAACCAGATCGGCCATATAGCGGTCCATTGCATCCGAAACATGGATCTGCCCAATTTCCGAACGCGCTGCAAAAACGGCGTCCTGCGGAATCGCCGGTGGTGGCTCGCTTGACGCGCCTTTCCCGGCCGCGATCTCCTCGCCCCGTACCAGTCGGATCACTTCAACCTCATCCTCGACCGGCGGATAGGTGATCTGAACATGCATCAGGAAACGGTCCATCTGCGCTTCGGGCAGGGGATAGGTGCCTTCTTGTTCAATGGGGTTCTGGGTTGCCATCACTATGAACAATGGTTCCATTTTGTGGGTGGTTCCAGATACCGTAACCTGCCGTTCTTCCATCGCTTCCAGCAAAGCGGCCTGCACCTTTGCCGGTGCCCTGTTGATCTCGTCAGCAAGGACGATGTTGGCAAAGATCGGACCGGGTTCAAAGCGAAAGGTGCCGCCCTCATCACTCTGTTGAAACACCTCGGTTCCCGTCACGTCTGAAGGCAGCAGATCAGGCGTGAACTGGATCCTGCTGAAATCCGCATCCAGATTGCGTGCCATCGCCTTGACTGCACGTGTTTTGGCCAATCCGGGCAGACCTTCGATCAGAAGGTTTCCGTTGGCCAGCATCCCGATCAGCAGTCGGTCGATGACCTCGGTTTGCCCGATGATGGACTGGCCCATGCGGGCCTTGAGATCAAGTATCTGATTAAGTGCATTCATGGGTGGTGGTCCAATCGGCGCCAAACTGGAAGAATTGAAGTGATAACGGAACAGGGGTTAAGCCGGTCAGGAATATCCCGAAATGTCGGAATGTTAGCAGGCTTTGACGGACCGATCTACTGTGAATGCCTGGCGGTGAGGTGGCGCAAATCGTTCCTCAGTTCCTGTCGTATGGGCCCGATGTTTGGCGCGTCTCGCAAACTGTCCAGCCAGTGGGGTTGAGGCGCCTGTCCTGCGGCCCTGCTCCAGGTCAGATCCCGCAGGATTTTCTGTGCACCGACGTCAAGTGTGTTAGGAACTTCGAAATCATTCAGGGTGGCCCAAACGCCGCTCCACAAGCGTCCCACGGACCAGGGATTGTATCCACCGCCACCCAGAACCAGAAAACGAGGCGAAAGAGACTTCAGCGCCGCGACCGTTCGCCAATGCGCGTTGTTGGACAGGGTCAAACGCGAAAGCGGGTCTTCGGCCACGGCGTCGGCTCCGCATTGCAGGACAATCGCTTGCGGTTTGAACGCTTCGGTCGCTGGCAGGATCAATTGATCCAGAATGGCGGCAAATTCGTCGTCGTTCAGATGTCTTGGAACGGGCAGGTTGAAGGCCGCGCCACCGGCGTCTTCCTCAAGTTGGCCCGTGAACGGCCATCGCCGCGCCTCATGGACCGAGATCATCCGGACTCTGTCCGACCCGTGAAACGCAAGTTCAACCCCGTCGCAATGATGGGCGTCGATGTCGACATAGACCACGCGCTCTATGCCAGTGTTCAAAAGGGACTGTATCGCCAGAACCGGATCATTCAGATAGCAAAACCCGTTCGCCCGGTCCGCAAGGCCGTGGTGTGTACCGCCCGCAGGGTTGAAAACGATCCCGCCGTCCCGGATCAGTTCGGCGGCCAACATGGAACCACCGGCAGCGGTTGCAGGTCGGCGGTACATCTCGGCGAAGACTGGGTTCGACAGAGTCCCCAAACCGTATCTTTTCCGTGTTTCGTCCGTGACATGCTGGTCCGCTTCCGCCTTTTGCAGGGCGGCGATATAGTCCGGCGTATGAAACGTTTCCAATACACCGGGTTTTGCGCAGGGGCTGACGCGGTAGTTCTCGGACGTCAACCAACCCAGTTCGCGACACAGATCGATGACGGTTGAAACCCGCGGGATGGCCAGCGAGTGCTTTGAACCGTAGGTCGAGTTGCGGTAGATATCCGATCCGATGAAAAGGGGGCGCTTCATGACCTAGCTTGTTGTGGCCTGACTGTTATCCTCGCCCAACCTGCCATCCAGAGACATCAGAATGGCGACCGGCCGAAGTGCCGGGATGTGGCTGAAAACGATCAGGATGCATACTGTCAGAGGCACACTCAGAAACGCACCGATCAGGCCCCAGACCGTTGTCCAGAAGGTCAGGGCCAGAATGACAAGAAAGGTCGACATGTTCAGGGATCGACCAAGCATGGCCGGATCAAGGAAATTGCCGATCAGGAATTGGATCGTTCCACATCCCAGCACGATGACCAGGAAGGGGATGATCGTTTCGAATTGAACAAGTGCGATCATGGCCGGAAAAAACACGGCTATGATCGAACCGATCGAGGGGATGAAGTTCAGGGCAAAGGTCAGTACGGCCCAGGTTTCCGCGTATTCCAGACCAAGCGAGCGGAAAACCGTGTAGCTGATGGTTGCCGTTATCAGGCTGATCAGGGTTTTGACGCCGACATAACGCTGCAAGCTGACCGAAATCGCATCGAGCATGGTGGAAAACTCGGCTGCGGCGACGGGATCTCCGGCCGCCAGTTGGATCTTTTTCCGAAACGCCAGTCGTTCGGCCATCAGAAAGGCGACATACAGGCTGATCAGGAAAAACTGGTTCAACAATGAGGTGGCGCTGCCCAGCAATACGCGTGCGACATAGGACATGTCGATACTGACCAGATTGTCACGAATGAAGGTGGTCACGTCGTTGCCGACCAGTCCCGTTACACGCTCGACCGCACCATCAAACTGATTTTCATAGGTGCTGACGGAGCGTGCAAATTGCGTTGCCTGACTGCCCAGCACGTACATGATCATGAACAAACCCGCCAGTACGACGGTCACACCGGCGACATTGGCCAGCCAGACCGGAGCGCGGGTCACGGCTACGACGCGATCGCTCAGCGCTATGATCAGAACATTGACCAGTAGCGCCATGGCAAGCGGGATCAGGAAGTTCGCACCGGCATAGAGGCCCAGCACGATCAGTGTCGCGATGATGCATGTATCCCGGACAACGGACAGTCGAAGCCCAGGTCTAACCGTGATGTCTTCTTGATCCGGGGTCATTCGGTATCCTGTTTCTTGCAAAAGCAGCGCCCATTTTCCATCCTGCGTGACCCAATCCTGCACGCGAGGCCAGGTTTATGCAATGCGTTCAGGCGTTTGTTGGCCCTCAATTGCCAAATAGATATTGATGACGGGTTCTGTGTTCCATTTCGGCAGGTTAGGGTTGCAGCATGACCACTGCCGCGAATCCCCTGTTTAGCCGACCTGTTCGGGCGCTTTGGCTGTCGATCCGCCGGTTCAGCAGAAAGAACGGCTTTGTCATGAGCAGCCATGTCGCCATGTCGCTGATGATGGCGCTGTTTCCTTTTGTGCTGTTCACCGTGGCGCTGGCAGGGGCGTTGTCGCAAGGCTATGTCACGGATGAGTTGATTGACCTGATTTTCGGAGCGTGGCCCAAGGATGTCGCCGATCCCATCGTGGCCGAACTGCGGGCCGTTCTGGCCGGATCCGGCTCGGGTGTTATCACCTTGGGTGGTCTGCTGGCGATTTATTTTGCCTCCAACGGCGTGGCCGCCGTACGGGCAGCCATGAACCAAGCCTACCACGACGAGGACAGTTGGCCATTCTGGAAAACCCGGCTGCTCTGCCTGGTGCTGGTCATTCTGGGCGGGGCGGCCATTTTGATCATCGCCGCGGTCGAGGTGGTTTTGCCAGTCTATACGAAACTGGTGGCCGAACACACAGAAGGTACCGTGGCCAACTGGTTTTCAGTGGATCGCCTGCGCTGGACGTTTACCGTGGCGGTTCCAGCGGGCACGGTCCTTCTGGCACATCTTGTGCTGCCAACCCGCAGGCACAGCCTGATGCAAATTCTGCCCGGCGTCCTGCTGACTTTGGCCTTGTGGGCGGCCGGTGGATGGGCTTTTTCAATTTATATCAGCCAGTTCGCCACCTACAGCGCCACCTATGCTGGATTGGCGGGGGCTATGGCGGCGTTGATTTTCCTGTATCTCTATTCCGCGATCCTGATTTTGGGGGCCGAATACAATGGTGCATTGATTGATCTGCAAAAAGCCTCTGAAGGAGATATGGCATGAGATTTGCCCTGATACTGGCCTGCCTTGCAATCGCTGGCGAAATTCAGGCGCAGACGCCAGAGTATGTAGGCTCAGATCAGTGTACCGATTGTCATCAGCAAGAAGCCGAAGCCTGGGCTGAGTCACACCATGCGCTGGCGTGGACAGATACCACTGACGGCGCTCTTGCGGCCGATTTTGACGGAACCCGGTTCGATCATGACGGTATGGCCGTCCAGTTCAAACGTGAGGCAGGCAAGTTCTCGGCCAGTGTAACGGAAAAGGACGGTGTAACGACGGAGTATGACGTTCATTCCGTCGTTGGAATCGAACCCTTGCAGCAATACCTTTTTGAGACTGAACCGGGCCGGTTGCAAAGTTTTGACGTGGTTTGGGATACCGAGCAAAAGCGCTGGTATCACCTGTATCCTGATCAGGACCTGCCGCCTGATGACGGGTTGCATTGGACGGGCCCCTACAAGAGCTGGAACGCGCGCTGCGCCGAGTGTCACGCCACGGGATTTGAAAAAAACTACGATCCTCAAACCAGAACCTACACCTCTCAACAGGTCGAGATCGGGGTCGGGTGCGAGGCCTGCCATGGGCCGGGGTCTGCACATATCGATTGGGTCCAAGAACAGGGGTCTTCAGATGGCCTGGGCGACGCCGGCTTTCTGATGAGTTGGGGCAAAGGGCGGGCCGAAGAAGAAATACAGCAATGCGCCGGATGCCATTCCCGGCGCGAGGCGCATGGCAATGGAAACCCGGTTCCGGGAACCCCGTATCATGATGTGTATAATCTGGCTGTGCTGCGCCCCGGTTCGTATCATCCTGACGGGCAGATACTGGATGAGGTTTACGTCTATGGATCGTTCCTGCAATCCAAGATGTACGCGCAGGGCGTGGGATGCATGAACTGTCACGAACCGCACAGCGCAGAGTTGAAGGCCGAAGGAAATGGAGTTTGCACGCAGTGCCATTCATCCGCCGGAAACCCGGAGTTCCCGACCCTTGACCTCAAGGAGTACGACACCCCCGAGCATCACAAACATCCGGCAGACAGCGAAGGGGCGCAGTGCAAAAGCTGCCATATGATCGAGCGAACCTACATGGGTGTCGACGGTCGACGCGATCACAGCTTTCGCATACCGCGACCGGATCTGGGGCTGGGCGTTGATGCCTGCACAGACTGCCATCAGGACGAAGATCAAGCTTGGGCTGCCGACCAGATAAAGGATTGGTTCCCAGGCTCGCCAAATCGGAGCGCGCATTACGGGACGGTTTTCAAGGCTGCGACCGAAGGGCAGCTCGACACGCCCGAGGGTTTGCTTTCCGTTGCGATGGATGCGTCGCAGCCGGGGATTGTGAGAGCGACCGCCGCATATCTTATGCAGCCGTTTGGCTCGCCTGAGATGGCCGCTGTCACGGCGCCGCTTTTGCAAGAAGATGACCCGCTGATACGAGCGAATGCAGTGGCGCTACAGCGTCAGGCCAGCGCGACAGATCAGGTGCAAAGACTTGAGCCCTTATTGTCTGACCCTCTGCGAAACGTGCGCATCGCTGCCGCCAAAGAGTTCCTGAGTATTCCTCCGCAGGCTTTGACACCTCAGCAACGGGTTTTGACCGGGAAGGGCATGTCAGAATGGCAGGAGTCGATCTCGAATAGGCTGGATGCCCCGGAAACCCACCTTGTACTGGGGGGCATGGCGTTGACGCTTCGCAACGCTCCTGCGGCGGAACAGGCCTTTCGCGAAGTTGTGACGCTGGACCCGCAGCGGGCCGAGGCGTGGCCCATGCTCGTGCAATTGGTGCAGATCAATCGCGGTCCGGAAGCTGCGCGTGCCGCCTTGCAAGAGGCATTGGACAAGTTGCCCGATGATCCGGCACTGCGGCAATTGTCGCAACAACTCAGCCCCTGAACCGGCATATACGTGCCCGATTTGCTCCATCTTCACGGCAAGATTCCTCGCTAACAACATTTCAGGTGTGCTGTTCAGAGGTGATGGATGTCTATTGAAGTGTCAAAGCAGAGAAAAACGGATGTACGATCTATTTCGTTGGCGCAACGTATTGAAGAGTTGCGCAGCCGCGAACCTGTATACCTGACCCATGGTGACACATTGATGTTGCAGGGCATGGCGGCCACGTCGTTGCGCGAACAACGCCTGAGCGGAAATCGCATTCGGTTGGATGATTAAGAATCGCCGCGAAACCCTGTTGCAACAACGAATTTTTCCGAACTGTCCGAGCGTGACGCAGGCGGTTTGACGTTGGCAACTTTCTGAAACTTCTGCTTCAGCAGTTTTTGCAGATCGCCTTCGGCACCACCGGCGAGAACCTTGGCTACGAAGGTTCCGCCTTCTTCCAGAACGTCAAACGCGAAATAAGCTGCCGCTTCACACAGCGCCATGATTCGCAGGTGATCGGTCTGTTTGTGACCAGATGATGCCGCAGCCATGTCCGACATCACTACGTCTGCCTTGCCGTCCAGCCAGTCTTTGACCTTCTGGTCGGCGTCATCTTCCATGAAGTCCAGAACATGGATTTCGGCGCCGGCGACCGGTTCGACCTCTTGCAGGTCAATGCCCAGCACCGATCCGACCCGTTTGCCTGATTTCTCGCCCAGCGCGTTCACCCGCTTGACGGCAACCTGACACCAGCCACCAGGCGCGCAACCCAAATCCACCACGCGCGCGCCGGGCACCAGAAAGCGGAATTTGTCGTCCAGTTCCAGAATTTTATATGCGGCTCGCCCACGATATCCATCGGCCTGAGCGCGTTTTACATAAGGATCGTTCAACTGCCGTTCGAGCCAACGGGTCGAGCTGAGCTTTCGCCCACGTGCAGTTTTGACCTTCACCTTCAGGTCGCGCTGCCCGCGGCCCGAGTTGTTTTTTCCACTTGGTGTCTTCGCCATCAGAACGGTCCGTCTTCCAATACACCGTCCGCGCTCATCTGCGCATACAGCAAACCCTCGCGCAGCCCCCGGTCCGCCACCGAAAGGCGGTCAGTGGGCCAGCAACGGAGCAAAGCCTGCAATATGGCCGAACCGGACATGATCAGGGCTTGCCGGTCTTCACCAATTCGAGGGTCCCGGCGCCGCCCATGAGGGCCGAGTTCTAAATACCCGCGTATGACTTTGTCAATCTGATCGCTGGTCATGCGAAGCCCGTCCACTTTGGTCCGGTCATATCGCTTGAGGCCCAGATGAGAGGCCGCAACAGTAGTGACCGTGCCGCTGGTGCCGACGATCTGAAACCCTACGCGCGCCTGTTCGTCCTTATAGGGTGCAAAATCGGCAAGGTTTTCCTCGAAAAACCAACTCATCAACGCAAAACGGGCGGCGTCATTCTCGACATCATTGAACTGGTCCCGCAGCGTGGCAACTCCCAGCGGCACACTGATCCAATCAACGACCTTGGCCGCCGGAAAGGGGCTGTCGGCAGGGTGAAACCCGTGGTGCAGCCGCATGATTGCTGCTGGCCGGTCGCGACGCGGAACGGACGAGATGTCTATCCAGACCAATTCGGTCGAGCCACCTCCTATATCGACGACCAGCAACTGCTCGGTCTTGGTTGAAACCAGCGGGGCACAGGAAATCACTGCCAGACGGGCTTCTTCCTCGGGCTGAATTATTTCAAGCGTAAGGCCGGTTTCGCGCTTCACCTGCCGGATGAATTCGCGCGAGTTCTTGGCGCGGCGGCACGCCTCGGTCGCGATCAGACGCATCCGTCTGACCTTGTTGCGTTTCAGCTTTTGCTGGCAGATTCGCAAAGCCTGAACGGTACGCGACATGGACGCCCGCGACAGCCGCCCGGTGCGTTCCAGACCCGCGCCCAATTGCACGGATTTGGAGAAGCTGTCTACCACATGGAACCCACTGCCCTTGGGCTGGGCGATCAACATGCGGCAACTATTTGTACCCAAATCCAGTGCCGCATAAAGAGCATCCGGATCGGGTCTTGCCGGCGCGGGGCTTTCGACCGCTTTCGGGAACGCGCCCGCACCTTTGGGACGCTTGGGCGCCATCGTTACGCCCTCCGATTTTCGAGTTACCCCGACCCTAGGCGGGGGATTGCCGACGTGCAAGTGATTTCAATTTTGAAATTAACGTGCGTGTCACATGCCGTTCATACTCAGGTGCGATGGGCATTCATGGAACCCTCAGCAGGATTCTTTTCGAGCTTACAGCCAGATATGGAGATTAACATGAAAGACGATCACACCCTTTCCTTTGATGAATACGATGAAATCATAAGCCCGCGACCTGAAGAATGTGACTTTGACCGTGTTGTCGAGCGCGCGTTGTCGCGTCGCGGATTCATGGGTGGCGTCCTGGCGATGGGCAGTTTCGCTGCCGTTGGCGGCTCGATTCTGCCGACTACTGCGCGCGCTGCGGCAGATCGTTTCTCGTTCGAGGCGATTCCGGTTTCGACGGCCGACGAAGTGATTGTTCCTTCGGGTTATAAAGCCGATGTCATAGTGCGCTGGGGTGATCCGCTGTGGTCGGATGTGCCTGAATTCAATCATGCCACCCGAGGCACGGCAGCCAGTCAGGAACGCGCATTTGGTGACAACACGGATGGCCAGGATGTGTTTTACCACGACGGTCATGTTCTGCTGGTGGTGAACAACGAGTATACCAACCGCGACATTCTTTGGGGCAACAATCCGGACGCCAAGGCAGCATCCGATGACGACGTTGCCAAAGGCATGATGGCCCATGGCGTTACCATTGTGGAAATTGCCAACAGAGATGGAAAATGGGGTATCGTAAAGGACAGCCCGTATAACCGCCGTGTTACACCGCAGACCGAGATGACCATCACCGGTCCGGCCGCGGGTCACGACCTTATGAAGACCGCCGCCGATCCGTCCGGCATGACGTGCAAGGGAACATGGAACAATTGCGGAAATGGCATGACACCGTGGGGCACGTATCTGGCCTGTGAAGAGAACTTCAATGGTTACTTCTCGGCTGAGGATGAAAACCACGAAACCAGCCCTGAACTGAAACGCTATGGAGTATCGGCAAGCGATTGGGGCTATGGCTGGGCCAAGATCGACGACCGTTTCGACGTGTCCAAAAACCCCAATGAACCAAACCGTGCCGGATATGTCGTCGAGATTGACCCGACCGACCCGACATCGACACCGCGCAAGCTGACAGCGCTTGGGCGCTTCAAGCACGAGAACGCGGAAACCGTAGTCAACAACGATGGTCGCGTCGTGGTCTACATGGGCGATGATGAACGCGGAGAATTCCTGTACCGCTTCGTTTCCGATGGCGTTTACGCAGCCGGGGTGGACACGAATGCGCTGCTTGAGAATGGAACGCTTTCGGTCGCCAAGTTCAACGATGACGGCACCGGTGAGTGGATCGATCTGACACCTGAAACCAGCGGGCTTGCATCGCAGGCCGAGGTTTGCATCCACACGCGTCAAGCCGCTTCGGCCGTTGGTGGCACGACAATGGACCGCCCGGAATGGGTGGCATCAAACCCGAATGCACCCGAAGTCTATTGCTGTCTGACCAACAACAAGAACCGTGGTGTCAAACCGAATGCAGGGGGCGACGATACCTCGGCCAACGGCCCGAACCCGCGGGACAAGAACAATTACGGTCAGATCGTGCGTTGGCGACCGGACGGTGGTGATCATACCGCTGCCGGCTTCGGCTGGGATCTGTACGTGCTGGCAGGCAATCCCACCGTGCATGAAAATGCCTATGCCGGATCCGAGAACGTGAACGCCGACAACATGTTCAATTCACCCGACGGATTGAAATTCGACACCAATGGTCTGCTCTGGATTCAAACCGACGGAAACTATGGCAACGAAGGGGACTTCGCTGGTCAGGGCAATAACCAGATGCTGGCAGGTGACCCTGTCACGGGCGAAATTCGCCGTTTTCTGGTTGGCCCGAATGAGTGCGAGGTCACCGGTCTCAGCTGGTCTCCAGATCGTCGCACAATGTTTGTCGGCATTCAGCACCCGGGCGAAGACGGCAACAGCCACTGGCCTGAAGGCGGTGACTCGGTGCCGCGTTCGGCCATTATCGCCATTATTCGCGAGGATGGGGGTCTAGTCGGTTAAGGCCATTTGACCCATCAATTCATGCCTCGGACGGTTTCTTCTGTCCGGGGTTTTTCTTTTTTATGCAGCGCTTTCATAGTGACGATGAGAATTATGATATGCGCGTTTTCCGGAAAACTGGGTAAAAGCCGCGTACCCTACAGTAGGCGCAAAACGTCGTTTGGAAAGCGCCGTGTGTCGAAAATCGACCGACCCAAGCCTACATTGAAGTTTAGAACCGGCCCATCGGGTTAGGAGGAATCACAGCAATGCCTGACGTCACCATCGTGTATTGGCGCGACATTCCCGCTCAGGTCATCGTCGGCAAAGGCCGTCGTGGCGCAAAGCGGCAGTTGGAAGAACGGTTTGAACAAGCCATCGACCGTGCCGCGATGAAGGTGAATGCCAAGGACAGTGATGCCTATCTGGCCGAATGGCGCAAAGCCGAACCTTTCGCGGTCGAAGGCGATCCTGCCGAGATTGCCGAAGCCGAAGCTGTGCGTCTGGAAACGGAATACGATCAGGACCGCGTCAAAGCGCTGATCGCCAATGACGGTTGGGCATGAGCCCCAGACTTTATGGGAGGCCGAAATGGCTTTGCTGAACTTCAAGAAACGTGATGTGGTCGAAAACGGCCCAGTAAATCCGACCGTCGAAGCCTTTTTGCAGGGCTATTCGATCGAGGTGATGCCGCGCACCGCCGAAAAGGTCGAGGATTTCCGCCCGCTGCTGCCCGAGGGAACACGCGTGTACATCGCCCATATCGAGGGCACTCCGATCGAGGATATGGTCAAGACCGCCAAGCGGATCGCAGCCGAGGGCTATCCGGTGATGCCGCACTTTCCGGCGCGGATAATCAAAGACGCGGCCACCCTGGAAAACTGGATCGCCATGTACCAGGGCGAAGCAGGTGTCGAACAGGCGTTGTTGCTGGCCGGTGGTGTTGCCAATCCGCACGGCGATTTCGACAGTTCGATGCAGTTGCTGGAAACCGGTCTGTTCGACAAGGCGGGATTCAAGCGCCTGCACGTGGCCGGTCACCCCGAAGGTAACAAGGACATTGACCCGGACGGCTCGACCAGAAACGTCGATGACGCGTTGCGCTGGAAACAGAAGTTCAACGAGACCACGGACGCCGAAATGGCGCTGGCCACCCAGTTCGCATTTGACGCCAAGCCGATCATCGCCTGGGCCGACAGCCTGAAAGAATCCGGAATTGATCTGCCGATCCATATCGGTATCGCCGGTCCGGCCAAGCTGCAGACTCTGATCAAGTTCGCCATCGCGTGCGGTGTTGGCCCGTCTCTGAAGGTGCTGCAAAAGCGTGCCATGGACGTGTCCAAGCTGTTGTTGCCCTACGAGCCGACCGATGTTGTGGCCGAGCTGGCCAACCACAAAGCGGCCAACCCGGATTTCAACATCACCAACGTACACTTCTTCCCACTTGGCGGCATCAAGACCAACGCCAACTGGGCCATCAATAACGGCGGTGCCTCTGCACAGCCTGTAAACTCCTAAGGAACGGACATGACGCGTACAGTCGTAGAATCAAAAACAAAAACAGCCGTCCTGGGCTTTGACGAACCGTTCTGCGTGATCGGTGAGCGGATCAACCCGACTGGCCGCAAGAAACTGGCCGCCGAGCTGGAAGCGGGCGATTTCTCGACCGTCGAGAAAGACGCGCTGGCGCAGGTAGCTGCGGGAGCAACCGTTCTGGATATCAATGCGGGCGTTGTCTATAACTCGAACCCCAATCCGAACGAGACCGAGCCGCCGCTGATGCGCAAGATTGTCGAACTGGTTCAGGGGCTGGTCGAAGTACCGCTGTGCATCGACTCGTCGGTTCCAGGTGCGCTGGAAGCGGGTCTGGCGGCGGCCGAGGGCCGTCCGCTGCTGAACTCGGTCACCGGCGAAGAAGAGCGTCTGGAGCTGGTTCTGCCGCTGGTCAAGAAATACAACGTCCCGGTTGTTGCGATCTCGAACGATGACACCGGTATCTCGGAAGATCCCGATGTGCGTTTCGAAGTGGCCAAGAAGATTGTCGAGCGCGCGGCTGATTTCGGCATTCCCGCGCATGACATCGTGGTCGACCCGCTGGTCATGCCCATCGGTGCGATGGCAACTGCTGGTCTGCAGGTGTTCGCGCTGGTCCGTCGCTTGCGCGAAGAGCTGGGCGTAAACACCACCTGTGGTGCGTCCAACGTGTCGTTCGGCCTGCCGAACCGCCACGGCATCAATAACGCTTTCCTTCCAATGGCGATGGGCGCTGGTATGACCTCGGCAATCATGAACCCTGTTGCCTTGCCTGTAGGGCCCAAGAGGATCGCTGAGAAAAAGGCCGAGATTGAAGCCAAGGGTGTCATTCTGCCTGCGGACATGGATGATGAAACCTTCTGTCAGTTGTTCGGCCTGGGTTCGACCAAGCCGCGCGCGGGTAAGGAAATGGAGGCCATTCGCGCCGCCAACCTGCTGACCAATAATGACCCCCATGGCGGTGAGTGGATCAAGTTCAACAAAGCGCCGGACGAGGCGGGTGCCGCAGGCCCCGCAGGTGGTCGTCGCGGCGGTGGCCGTCGCCGCCGCGCCTGATTTGGGGGGGCGGAACAGACTGCAAAGGCCGGGCCCTGTGCCCGGCCTTTTGCATTTGACCCTGATCAATGCCGATTTGCCACAAGGTTTCAGAATACCCTGATCCAGGATGCAACGATCAGGTGCCAGCATGAGGAAACATCATCCCCCAAAGCTCTCAGATGCAGATCTGAACAAAAGGCTGAATAAAAGGAACTATTTCGATCAGCGGGTCGAATTGCAGACAAGGTTGGCCAGAATTCAGCAAGCCTTTCTGTTTCACGGGATCAAGGGCGTGTTGGTGTTCGAAGGCTGGGACGCTGCCGGAAAAGGGGGAACCATTCGCCGGATCAGTCAGGCTTTGGACCCGCGCAGCTTCAAGGTCTGGCCCATCGGCGCGCCCCGAAACTACTACCTCAACCGGCATTATCTGCTGCGGTTCTGGGAACGCCTGCCGCCGTCCGGTGCGATTTCCGCTTTCGACCGCAGCTGGTATGGTCGGGTTCTGGTGGAGCGAATTGAAAAACTGACCCCGGAAACGCGCTGGCGGGCCGCGTATAAGGAAATCAATGATTTCGAACGAATGCTGGTCGATGACGGGACGAGGATTGTAAAACTGTTCTTCCACATTTCACAAGAAGAGCAGATGCGCCGTTTTACCGAGCGTCTGACAAACCCGATGAAACGTTGGAAGCTGACTTACGAAGATTTCAGAAATCGTGAAAAATGGGATGTCGCGGAAGTGGCCGTTGACGAAATGCTGGCACGGACGTCGACAGAAATAGCCCCTTGGCACGTGATCCCATCCAACAACAAGAAATATGCGCGGATCGCAGCCATGAAGGCCATTGTTGAAGCGTTTTCACAAGGGGTTGATCTGAACCCCCAGCATCTCGATCGCCGAACTTTGGAGGCGGCGGGCGCCGCCTTGGATGTCGACCAGTCCCTGATCGACAGCCTGCGGGCGCGAACCGAGTAAAACCCTTGATGAAGGTGGAGGACGATCTGACTTGATCGTTCGGATGCTCTGATGTTATCTCAGTTGGCGCGGCGGGTATGATGTAATGGTAGCCTGTCAGCTTCCCAAGCTGAACGCGCGGGTTCGATTCCCGCTACCCGCTCCAGCAACAATCTGTAAGACGTTGTTAATTAGTAAAAAAACAGACGCTTTGCGGCCTCATCGCCGCCTTCGTGGATCTCAGTATCTATATGATAGCGCGTATTTCGATGGTCCTGTTCAACGGAATGACAAAGCCGGCGTTACCTGTTGAGGCCAAGCAGAGACTCTCTGCCTACGATGTGGGTTGGCAGTTCGACGGATGTGCCAGGTGAGTTGGATTCGATCATCTGTATCAACGCCAAAGCAGCCTTGCGTCCCATTTCACGATGAGGGACATGAACAGTTGTCAGTGCAGGGGCGACGATGCGCGCAAGCTCGATATCATCAAATCCGGTGATGGAGACATCTTCGGGCACCCGAAGTCCCATCTGCTGAGCTTGCCGTACCGCGCCGACTGCCAGAACGTCGTTGCCGCACAAAACCGCGGATGGCGGGCGGTCGCTCGACATGAGGTGCTTGAATGCCTCGGCACCATTTTCAATCTCGTAGGAGGTTTCGGTCACGACCAGATCGTTTTGCGACAGGCCATGTTGGGACATCGCGTCTTTTATACCTTGGATACGCAAGCGCGCACGATCATTTCCCTTGCTGATGCCGGAAATCGTCGCCAGACGCGTGTGGCCCAATTCGATGATCCTGCTCGCCAAAGCCTCCATTGCCCGTCTGTTGTCAAATCCAATCGAAGGTATGGGTTTGTCCGGCAGGAAGGACCACGCAACCAGGGCCGGCACTTTCTGCCGTTCGAGATAGTCGTAGATTTGCTGGTCACGGTCGTGCCCGATCAGCAAAAGCCCGTCGGCACCCCGGGCAACCAGTGTTCGGATCTGATCTTCTTCTGCGGCCGGCTGGTAGGCTGAGCTGGAGACCAGCAAGGTGTAGCCCTGTTTGTGGATTTCCTCTTGAAACGCCTGCAAACCTCTTGCGAAGATTGCGTTTTCCATTGTCGGGATGATAGCGCCAATAGTGAAAGAACGCCGAGCGGCCATCACACGCGCTGCAAAGTTCGGCGTGTAGCCCAGGGAATCTACGGCAGATAAAACACGCTTTCGCGTTGCCTCGACAACCTGTTGCGGGGTGTTCAGGCACCGCGACACGGTGGCAGTTGAAACGCCTGCTGCCTTGGCAACGTCATCCAGCGTCGGTGCGGACAGATGTTTTGACATTCTCGAACTCTCAATTTCGGTTCGCCTAAGTTAGTCGCATTTTTCCAAGGATGAAAGCGTTTATGTAAGCGCTTGCATTTTAGATGTAAGCGCTTACAAAGACAATTGAGCCGATTCTGAAGGGGGTCCCGGAAATGTATCTCGCTGCATCAGTCATTGTTTTTGCGATCTATTTCGCAAATGTCGCTTTGGGTGCTTTTGCGAACAGTGCGTTTCTTGGTGACGTTGGAGAGATGTTGGTTCTGTTCGCGGCCTCGATCTTGTTCGTTGTCGCAATTCTGAAAAAGGAAGCTGACCGGAACGCAAAAGACGGCAGCTGAACTTTTGCTTGGGAGGGCAATTGATGAAAACCGACAAGACCGAACTTGCATCGGCCGAGCGCCGCAATTTTCTAAAACTGAGCGCCAGTGGCGCATTCACGGCCGCATTAATCGCCGGGGCAGGGGGCGTTTTGTGGTCTTCTGAGGCTGCCGCGCAGACCGCGAAGGAAGAGAGCGAGCGAGAGAAGGCCGCAGACCACGTGATGACGGTGGCCACGGCCTATGTGCTTGGCGCGTCGCGCAGCTATCCGATCATGCAGCTGGATCTGAAGGAGAACATTCAGAACGCCACAAACGGAAAGGTCTATGTCAAACTGGCCCCCGGCGGTCAGCTTGGTGCGGGTGGCGCACTGGTCCAGAAGGTGCAGGGCGGAACCATTCAAGCAGCGCAGCATTCGCTGTCAAACTTTGCGCCATTCGCGTCGACAGTCGACCTGATCAACATGCCGTACCTGTGCGGCTCGAACCAGCGTTTTACCAACCTTGTCCATTCTGACACGTGGAAAAATGAGGTTCACCCCAAGGTCGAGGCCGCAGGATTCAAGGCTCTGTTCTATGTAAACATCGACCCGCGCGTCGTTGCGGTTCGTCAGGGCGGCAATGCAGTGCTCACCCCCGGTGATATGAGCGGGATCAAGTTCCGCGTGCCGGGATCGAAGATGCTGCAACAGTACTATCGCATGGTCGGTGCCAACCCGACGCCCGTAGCCTGGGGCGAGACCCCGTCGGCCATCAAGCAGGGCGTTGCGGACGCGCTCGATCCATCGGTTGGCGCGCTCTATGTCTTTGGTTTCAAGGATATCCTCAGCCATGTGACCTTCACGCAGGCGGTCCCGGACAGCCAAGTTTATTCCTGTAACCTGGAATGGTTCAACTCGATGCCCGCCGATGTACAGGAAGGCATCATGTGGGGGTCGGAAATGACCAGCCATCAGAACCTGTCCAAGGTTCCGTCGGCTCGGGCTTATGCGATGGCCGAGCTGAACAAGGCAGGGGTGCAGTTCCACTCGCTGAGTGACGATCAACTGGCGGAATGGCAGGATGCAGGCGGGTATCAGAACGCCGACTGGGACCCGTTCAAGACGGAATTGGCCGGATCGATGGACAACTTCGAGAAACTTGTCGAAGCGGCCGGCACTCAGGGCAAATACTACGTCCACGACGCCTAAAGCCAAACCGGTGGACGCCTGACGGGCGTCCACGACCTTTTCTTGCAGTCAGCCCGACAACAACCCGCCACGACAGGCGCGGGCGTGGCTGTCCTTTCGCCGGAGGATCAGATGTCCATTCTTCAAAACATAGACCGGAACGCAGAGCGCTGGTTGCTGCTGGTGTTCTACGTGATGCTGGTTATCACCATGGCCATCGAGGTGCTGCGGCGCGAGATTTTTGCCTATTCGTCGATCTGGGGCGAGGAAATCGTTCGGTATTCCTTCATCTACCTCGCCTGGATTGGTGCCGCGGCTGCGGTGAAAGAACGGGCCCATATCCGGATCGATGTGATCATGCACTACATCGGGCCGCGCCCCAAAGCGCTGCTCTATATATTCGGCGATCTCGTGATGTTCGGCGTGGCCATCATCGCGCTGTACTGGTCGTATGAGGCGGTTCATGTTTCGGCCAAATTCGGTTCGGTCACGGATGGGCTTCGGGTATCGAAAGTCTGGTTCCTTATGGCCGTGCCCACTGGGTTTGCCCTGATGATATGGCGGCTGATCCAATCCTTCCTGCGTGACCTGAAATCTCTTCGTGACGGCACCCCCGTCTTCGAAGGCGACAAGCTGTTTGACTGAGGAGAACACGGATGCTTTGGAACTCCCTCAATCAAACCGTTGAACTGGGCTGGGATTTTTACCTGCCAGTCATCCTGTTCGTTGGTCTGATCGCCTTGGCCGTGCCGGTTTGGGCCGCCATTGGAACAGCCGCGATCGTGATGCTGGTCATGTCCGGGGACCTGCCGCTCAGCCTGGTCGGAGAAAGCCTGTTCACAGGTATCGACGCATTTGCCCTTACGGCTGTGCCATTGTTCATCCTGACCGGGGACGTTTTGGTGCGGACCGGTCTGTCGCGCAAATTCCTTGATGTTGCCGAGGCGCTGACGTGCTTCGCCAAAGGCGGGTTCGGTTCGGCAACGGTTCTGGTCTGCGGTATGTTTGCCGCGATTTCAGGGTCGGATGCTGCCGGGGCGGCGGCGGTTGGTCGGATGACAATCAACCGATTGGTGGAAAGCGGGTATCCGCGCCCCTACGCCTGTGCTCTGGTCGCGGCGGGGGCCTGTACCGGCATCCTGATCCCACCATCGATCGCCTATATCATCATCGGGCTTGTGCTGGGTATATCTGCCTCGACCCTCTTTCTGGCGGCATTGATCCCGGGTCTGGCCATCTTGGTGTCTATCTTGATCACCAACATCATCATGAACCGCCTCTATGCCTACGAGGGCGGCGGCGTGATGACGATGGGTGAATGGCTGTCCAATCTGGGCAAGGCGCTAAAGTCGGGCTGGTACGCATTCATCGTGCCGGGGATCATCTTCTACGGCATTTTTTCGGGTCGCCTGACGCCGACCGAGGCGGGCGCAACGGCCGTTGTTGTCACCATAGTCATGGGCTTCATCCTGCGCACGCTGTCACTGGCAGACTTTCCTTCGATGCTGGTCAGTTCGGCCAAGGTAAACGGGGTAATCCTGCCCATCATCGCCTTTTCGGCCCCACTGGCCGAGGCTCTGGCGATTATGGGTGTTCCTCAAGGGTTCGTGGCATCTGTGACATCAATGACCGACGATCCGTATCTTCTGATCCTGTTGATGATCGGTATCCTGATCGCAGCGGGCTGTGTGATGGAGACAACGCCAAACATCGTGATCCTGGCACCGATCCTGAAACCGCTGGCCGACAATATCGGCATGAATGAAATCCAGTTCTGCATCATGATGATCACCGCGCTGGGAGTGGGCTTTATCACGCCGCCATTGGGTCTGAACCTGTTCGTCGTATCTGGCATTACCGGTGAGTCCATTCTGAAGATTGCCGCGCGGGCCGTTCCTTTCGTATTGACCATGCTCATCGTGGTGATCCTGATCGCCTACGTGCCTGCTGTGTCGACTACCTTGCTTCCTGAAATCTACCAATAGGACCTGCTGAACATGCCTCGTGAATATTTGAAAAAGGCGACTTTAACCGCTCAATCACATGCCTCGGAGGTGCATGATACGGTCAAGACCATCCTTGCCGATATCGAGGCCGGTGGCGATGCCAAGGCGCTGGAATATGCCGTCAAGTTCGACAAGTTCGAAGGAAATGTCCTGATGACGCAGGACGAGATTGATGCAGCCATCGCGCTGGTGCCCGAAAAGCTGAAGGCCGATATCCGGTTTGCCCATGACAATGTTCGGCGCTTTGCGGAAACGCAGAAGGCAACCGTGTCGGACGTACAGATGGAGATCGTTCCCGGTTTCGTTGCGGGGCAAAAGGCGATCCCGGTGGATGCGGCAGGATGCTACGTTCCCGGTGGGCGATACAGCCATATCGCCAGCGCTATTATGACAGTGACAACGGCCAAGGTCGCTGGGTGCCGTCATATCACCGCCTGTTCTCCTCCGCGACCGGGCGAGGGTGTTGCGCCTGCTATTGTCTATGCCGCGCATATTTGCGGAGCCGACAGCATTCTGGCCATGGGCGGTGTACAGGGCGTGGCCGCCATGACCTATGGCCTTTTCGGACTGCCGCGCGCCAATATCCTCGTGGGGCCGGGCAACCAGTTCGTGGCCGAGGCCAAACGCATTCTCTACGGCAAGGTTGGTATCGACATGATCGCGGGCCCGACCGACAGCCTGATCCTGGCCGACAGTTCCGCGGACGCCCATGTGGTGGCAACCGATTTGGTCAGTCAGGCCGAACACGGGTACAACTCGCCCGTCTGGCTGGTGACGGACGATCGCGACCTTGCACAGAAAGTGATGGAGTTGGTTCCGGTTTTGATCAACGATCTGCCAGAGCTGAACCGGGAAAATGCCTCGGCCGCGTGGCGCGACTATGCCGAAGTCATTGTCTGTTCCGACCGTGAAGAGATGGCCGCCTGTTCCGATGAATATGCACCAGAGCACCTGACGGTTCAGGCCGAGGATCTGGATTGGTGGCTGGATCGCTTGACGTGTTATGGCTCGCTGTTTTTGGGCGAAGAGACAACAGTTTCATACGGAGACAAGGCAACCGGGACGAACCATGTTCTGCCAACGTCAGGTGCGGCCAGCTATACCGGTGGTTTGAGCGTTCACAAATACATGAAGATCGTCACGTGGCAGCGGGCCACGCGTGAAGGATCGAAATCCATCGCCGAAGCCACCGCACGGATTTCCCGACTGGAAGGTATGGAAGGTCATGCCCGTGCGGCGGATGTGCGTCTGGCCAAGTATTTCCCGGATGAAACGTTCGACCTGACCGCCGATGGATGACCCGCGCGCATTGTTTGACCTGACGGGCCGGGTGGCTTGTATTACCGGCGCCAGTTCGGGGCTGGGGCGGCAGGTGGCGCGGACGCTTGCCGCAGCCGGCGCGAATGTTGTCGGCGTGGCCCGGCGCGGCGACGCCCTGGCGCAGATGCAGGCCGAGATCGGCGACAGCGCAGAAGCGGTGATCGCCGATGTTTCGGATCGTGACGGAATGGGCGAGCTGGTGCAGACGATCAACTCGAAGTTTGGAGCAACGGACATCATTGTACATGCGGCTGGGGTCAACACACGCGAGGCTGCCGACGATGTTACTCCTGAAGGATGGGATACCACGTTTTCCCTGAACCTCAGCGCGCCGTTTTTCCTCAGTCAGGCCATGGTGCCCGAGATGAAAAAGAAGGGGTGGGGGCGTATCGTCAATTTTGCCTCGCTGCAAACAACGCGCGCGTTTCCGGGCGGAATTGCATATGGGGCCACCAAGGCCGGGATCGGACAACTGACCCGGGCGATGGCCGAGGCATGGTCGCCCTTCGGCATTACCGCCAATGCGATTGGTCCGGGTTTCTTTCCCACCGAACTAACGCAGGCCGTATTCGACGACCCCGAACGCGCAGAGCGGAACGCCGCACAAACCTGCATTGGGCGCAATGGACAGATGCAGGACATCAATGGGCCGATTCTGTTTTTGTGCTCAAAAGCGTCCGACTATGTCACTGGGCAGGTTCTTATGGTTGATGGAGGGTTCACGGCCAAATGAAGGCGCTGGTTTATCAAGGTGTGGAACAGATGGTGTTCGGTGATGTGCCGGATGCCCAACCGGGGGCTTCGGAACACCTTATCCGGGTCGAGGCGGTCGGCATCTGCGGGTCGGACATGCACGCCTATCTGGGCCATGATGCGCGTCGTCCGGCGCCCCTGATCCTTGGGCACGAGGCAGCTGGTGTGATTGTTGACGGGAAACGCGCCGGTGATCGTGTGACAATCAACCCGCTGGTCAGCTGCGGTCAATGCGCGGCCTGCCTTGCTGGTCGTGAAAACCTGTGCCCGGATCGCCAGATCATCTCGATGCCGCCGCGTGAAGGGGCGTTTGCTCAATATGTCACCATGCCTGCCAGCAATCTTGTCGAAGTACCGCAAGGTATTTCGTTTGCCAAAGCTGCGCTGGCTGAACCTTTGGCGGTAAGCTGGCATACTGCCCGGCTAGGGATCGCGGCTCTGCATCCAGCGATGGACCGTCGCGCATTGGTGATCGGCGGTGGGGCCATCGGCCTTGCGGCGGCCTTGGCCTTGCGAGCAATGGGCGTCGACGATGTTACCATCGCGGAACCAAATGAGCTGCGTCGGAACTACTTGGCGAAAATCGAAAGCTTCGCGCTGGAGGGTTCAGCCAAAGGGACTTACCCGTTGGTCATAGACGCTGTGGGATATGCCTTGACGCGGTCAGTTGCCTCGGCCCTGGCCGAGCCGGGGGGCGTGATCGCGCATGTGGGTTTGGGTGAAGATACCGGTGGTCTGGACATTCGTCGGATGACCTTACAGGAAATCACATTCATCGGGACTTACACATACACCGCCAAAGACTTTCGCCAGACGGCTCAGGCTATCTTTGACGGGCGGCTGGGGGCTCTGGATTGGATTGAAGAACGCGCTCTGGCCGACGGCGCGCAAGCGTTTTGCGATATCCGATCTGGCGCTGTGGCCGCACCCAAGATTATCCTGAGGCCCTGGGTATAGAACTGACAGAACTGGAGACCTTCATGTACACGAAAATACTGGTCCCGTTAGCTTTGGATCACGGCATATCGCAACACACGCTGGAAATCGCGCGGGCCTTGTCAGGTAAGGGCGCGGAAATAATTGCGCTGCACGTCTACGAGATGCCTCAGGGATCGGTCAGCGCCTATCTGGACAAATCCGTTGTCGCTGAAGGCTTCGAACGGGCCCGTTTGCAATTGCTGCAAAAAGTCGAAGGGCTTGATGGGGTGACGTCCGAGATTGTCAAAGGCCATACCGCGCGCTCTATCATCGACTACGCCAGAAGCAACAATGTCGACTGTATCGTAATCGGCTCGCACAAGCCGGACCTGAGCGACTACTTCCTGGGATCGACCGCCTCGCGCGTCGTCCGCCACGCCCCCTGTGCCGTGCACGTGCACCGAAGGGCCTGAATTCCTCAATCGCGCGTCTAGCGCCCCAAACAGGACCAAAAGCAGGATCATGAACATAGACAAAAAGATCGCCGACGATCTGGTGGCGAACGATATCTCGTTTGTCACCACTGTCCCGTGCAAGCAATTGGCAGGTGTCATCGCGGAAATCGATGAGCGTGATGGCATCTATCACATCCCGTCCAACAAGGAAGACGAAGGGATGGGCCTGTGCGCCGGGGCGTGGATGGGCGGCAAGCGACCCGCGATCATCATGCAGAACACCGCGATCGGGGTCACGATCAACACGCTGGCGACGCTGATCCAGTATTACCGGATGCCGCTGCCGATGCTGATCTCGTACCGGGGCGAGCTGCGCGAACCCATTGCCTGCCAGGTCGAGATGGCCGTTCACACCAAGGCGCTGTTGGCTCAGTTGAACATCCCGACCTACCACTTCCACCATCAGGCAGATGTCGAGGAGCTCGACGCGATCCTGAAATACACATTCATGTGCAACAAGCCGGTCGCCATCCTGACCGACGCCAATTTCTGGGGAGGCTATGGCGACCAATGATCCGTTCTGAAATTCTGAAGGAAATCGCTCCGATCCTGCGGTCTCAACTGGTGGTCTGCAATATCGGCATCCCCAGCCAGGAACTGCATGCCATCGACGACCAGCCAACCAACTTTTACATGCTTGGCACCATGGGGCTGGCGTCTTCGATCGGTCTTGGGCTGGCGCTGTCGCAGCCGAAACCGGTGATCGTGATCGACGGGGATGGCTCGATTCTGACCAATTTGGGCACCCTGCCGACCATCGCAAACAACGTGGCTGACAACTATATCCTGCTGATTGTTGACAATGGCTCTTACGGCTCCACCGGGGATCAACCGACCTATGCGGGGCAGAAGACCTCGCTGGCCAAGATGGCCGAGGCCGCCGGGTGTGAGCGCGTGATCGAATGCGCCGCCGAAGACACCGGACGTGTGTTGCAAGAGGCGCTGGATGCCAAACAGATGACCATCATCGTCAGCAAGTGCGAAAGCGGCAATGCCAAGATGCCGCCGATCACGATGGATCCGGTCGTCATCCGCGACCGATTCATGAAGGCCGTTCAGGCCTGATGGGCGCAAGCGCCATCCACAGCGCCGAGGACGCCCGCCGCCTGGCGCGGCGGCGTCTTCCGTGGATGGTGTTCGACTATATTGATGGTGCGGCCGGGGTCGAGGTGGGTGCCGGTCGCAATCGGTCCGCTTTGGATGCAATGACCTTGCACCCGCGTATCTTGCGAGACGTTAGCGAAAGATCTCTTGCAAGTTCCTTGTTCGACCGGCCCGCGAGACGCCCGTTCGGTATCGCTCCGATGGGCATGTGCAATTTGTCCGCGCCGGGTGCCGACTTGATGCTGGCCCGCATCGCCGCACGCCATGAAGTGCCGCTCGGGGTTTCGACTGTCGCCTCGACCGCGATGGAGGATCTGATCGTCGAAGCTGAAGGCCATGCCTGGTTCCAGCTGTACTTCAGCGGCGATGGCAGCGGCACGTTCAAGCTTGTCGATCGCGCCAAGGCAGCGGGGTACGAGACACTGGTTTTGACCGTGGATGTGCCCGAGGTTGGCCGACGCCCGCGCGAACTGCGCCATGGGTTCAAGATGCCCTTCAAAATGGGTCCCAAGCAGGTGATGGATTTTGCCTTGCACCCTCGGTGGTCCTTGCCGGTCCTGCTGAAAGGCAAGCCGGAAATGGCGAATTTCCTCATGGATGGCTACGATTTCGACCGGACCGAAAGTCGCGCCAAGGCCACGTGGGAGACATTGGCCCGCATGCGCGATCAATGGGCCGGGAAGCTGGTGGTCAAAGGCGTATTGGATGCAGGCGACGCGCAAAGGCTCAAGTCAGCAGGCGTGGACGCCATTCAGGTCTCAAGCCATGGTGCACGCCAGTTGGAAAGTGCGCCCGCGCCGATCACGGCTCTGCCCGAGATCCGCAAGGCCGTCGGTCCGGATTTTCCGCTTTTCTACGACAGTGGGCTACGTTCTGGTGAAGACGTTCTCAAGGCACTTTCGAATGGGGCGGACTTCACCTTTTTGGGCCGCATCCTTCAGTTTGCAATTGCGGCCGAAGGCGAAGAGGGCCTCGAGCAGCTATGGTCGGTACTCAGCGAAGAAATGAGCATCGCCATGGCCCAACTAGGCGTCACGTCGCTGGACGAGGTCCGACGCAACGCCTGATATGGGTGAGGACAATGACCCGAGGTTTCCCACGGGTCACTGAACTGTCGGTTTAACTGCGGCGCCTGCGACGCCGTCCGCCACCTGCTTCGGTCTCGCCGCCGGTGTTGAAGCTTGGGTTGGGCAATGTGACAACTTGGGCCAGTTCCGGGAACGGATCCGTCTTGTGCGGGATCGCATTGGCGGCCACGAAGTGATCCTGAAACTTCGGCTCAATGGCGGTTTCGATCTTGGTGATCTCGCGCACGACGCGTTCGATCTCGGCGCGCGATCCGATATTGCACAGTGCAATCCGCGCGCCGGTACCTGCGGCGTTGCCCGCGCTCGAGACTTTCTCCAGCGGCGCATCTGGTATCATTCCCAGCACCATGGCGTGTTTGGTCGAGATATGCGCGCCGAACGCACCGGCCAGAACCACGCGATCCACCTTTTCGACGCCCATTTCGTCCATCAGCAGGCGTGCACCTGCGTACAAGGCAGATTTCGCAAGCTGGATAGCACGGATGTCACCCTGCGTGACCGTGATGCGGGGGCCACCATCGGCGCTGGCATCGTGGATCAGGTAGGCGTGTGTGCGACCTTCAGGCACGCAACGGTCAGTGCCGGTCTGTTCCGCTGATCCGATCAGGCCGCCTTCGTCCAGCAGGCCTGCGATACGCATCTCGGCCACTGCCTCGATGATTCCGGATCCGCAGATGCCCGTGATCCCGGTTGTGGCGATCTCCTGATCAAAGCCTTTTTCGTCCGACCACTTCTCGGACCCGATGACGCGGAACCTGGGTTCCTTGGTGACAGGGTCGATCTCGATTCTCTCGATTGCGCCGGGCGCAGCGCGCTGGCCAGAACTGATCTGAGCACCTTCGAAGGCAGGCCCGGTGGGCGAGGAACAGGCGAGCACGCGGCTGGTATTGCCCAGCAGGATTTCGGCGTTGGTGCCGACGTCGACGATCAGAACCAGATCTTCGGACTTGCCGGGTTCTTCGGACAGGGCAACCGCCGCGCAATCTGCGCCCACATGGCCCGCAATACAGGGCAGGATGTAGACCTGCGCGCGTGGATTCATGGTTGTCAGATCCATCTCGCGCGCGGGCAGCGACATGCTTTCCGACGTTGCCAGCGCAAACGGCGCCTGACCCAGTTCCACCGGGTCCAGCCCCAGCAGCAAGTGATGCATGACCGGGTTGCAGACGAACACCGTTTCCACGATCAGAGAGGTGTCAATGCCTGCCTCTTCGGCAATCAATGTGGCCAGGTCGTTGATCGCCTCGCGCACTGCCTTGGTCATTTCCCGATCGCCGCCGGGGTTCATCATGGAATAAGAAACGCGGCTCATCAGGTCTTCACCAAAGCGGATCTGTGGATTCATGAGGCCAGAGGAAGCCTTGACCTCGCCGGTTTCCAGATCGGTCAGATGCGCGGCGATTGTGGTCGAGCCAAGGTCGATGGCCAGACCATACAGCCCGCCTTCATGCAGGCCGGGCCAGATTTCGACGATACGCGCCACGCTGTCCTTGTGACTTTTGTGAACCGCCACGGTGACTTCCCATTTACCCTTGCGCAGAACCGGTTGAAGTTTGGACATCAACGTCAGGTCCGCCGTGACGGCTTCGATGTCCCACTGCTCGCGTAATGCCCGCTCCAGCCGTTCCAGATCGCCGGTGGGCGAGTGCATGTCGGGCTCTTCCACCACAACGAAATAAAGGCGTGTGGCCGGGTCCATCGTGATGGCGCGTGCGGCGGCCGCCTTGCGAACGACCTGACGATGCACCTGGCTTTCCGGCGGTACGTCGATCACCACGTCGCCCTGAACAGAGGCCTGGCAGCCCAGACGGCGGCCCGGTTTCAAACCGCGCTTGTCGTCATAACGCTGTTCAACCGCGTTCCATGCGCTCAGCGCGCCCTCGGACACCGTGACGCCGTGCTTGGGAAATTCGCCATAGCTGGGTGTGATCTGGCACTTTGAACAGATGCCGCGGCCCCCACAGACCGAATCCAGATCCACCCCCAATTGACGGGCTGCCGTCAGAATAGGGGTGCCGACGGGGAAGTGCCCACGTTTTCCGGACGGGGTGAAGACGACAAGAGGGTCGGTGGTCATCAGTGACATACCTTTTTCATATTCGCGCGTGTTCCGGGCAAGATATGGGTTTGAGCGCAAAGGGAAAGGGCTATCAGCGGCACGATCTGCACAACGAGCGTCGTTTTCTTCGACTGCTTCGGCAACCAGAGCCACAGAGTTGCCCCCAAGGGCTTTCCCTTTGGTTCAATCCATGTAATAGGGTCACCGCCAAACGGGCTTTTGCATGGGGTATTCAAATGCAGATTCGTGAGGCACTCACCTTTGACGACGTTCTCCTGGTTCCGGGCGCATCTTCTGTGCTTCCGGCAACGGCAGATACCACTACGCGTGTGACGCGCGAAATCACCATGAACATCCCATTGCTGAGTTCGGCCATGGACACCGTGACCGAGGCGCGCATGGCCATTGCCATGGCACAGGCGGGGGGTATCGGTGTCGTTCACAAGAACCTTTCGGTGGATGAACAGGCGCGCGAAGTCCGCCGGGTCAAACGGTTTGAATCCGGTATTGTCTATAATCCCGTGACGTTGCGGGTGGACCAGACATTGGCCGACGCCAACGCGCTGGTGCAGCGCTATAACTTCACCGGTTTTCCGGTCGTGGACGAGCAGGGCCGCGTGGTGGGTATTCTGACCAACCGAGACATGCGCTTTGCAAATTCGGACGATACGCCGGTGCACGCGATGATGACTTCGGAAAATCTGGCGATGCTGCAGGAACCTGCCGATCTGGAAGAAGCCAAAAGCCTGATGCGGGCTCGTCGGATCGAAAAGCTGCTGGTTGTGGATGGTGGCGGTAAGCTGACTGGTCTTCTGACGCTGAAGGATACAGAGCAGGCCGTTTTGAACCCAACCGCGTGCAAGGACCGTCTGGGTCGCTTGCGGGTTGCTGCCGCGACGTCGGTCGGCGATGCCGGTTTCGAACGGTCCGAGCAATTGGTGGATTCGGGTGTCGACATCATCGTCGTTGATACCGCTCATGGTCATTCTCAGGGCGTGCTGGACGCTGTGAGGCGGGTTAAAACCCTGTCGAACGAGGTTCAGATCATTGCCGGAAACGTGGCGACCGGCGAGGCAACCAAAGCGTTGATCGATGCGGGCGCCGACGCGATCAAGGTGGGTATTGGTCCGGGCTCGATCTGTACCACTCGGATGGTGGCAGGCGTTGGTGTTCCTCAGCTGACGGCGATTGGCGATTGTGCGGCAGCAGCGGGCGATGTTCCGGTCATTGCTGATGGTGGCATCAAGTTCTCGGGTGACTTTGCAAAGGCGATTGCAGCCGGGGCATCCTGTGCCATGGTCGGGTCGATGATTGCAGGCACCGATGAAAGCCCGGGTGAGGTGATCCTGTATCAGGGTCGTTCGTTCAAATCCTATCGCGGGATGGGTAGCCTGGGCGCAATGGCGCGCGGATCCGCGGATCGCTATTTCCAGAAGGACGCGGCCAATGACAAACTGGTGCCCGAAGGCATCGAAGGGCAGGTGCCCTACAAAGGCTCTGCCAGTGCCGTGATTCACCAGCTTGTTGGCGGCTTGCGTGCTGCGATGGGTTACACGGGCTGCGCAACTGTTGAAGAGATGCGCAAGAACTGCAACTTCGTGAAGATCACGGGCGCGGGTCTGAAAGAAAGCCACGTGCATGATGTACAGATTACACGTGAGAGCCCGAACTACCGGGTAATGTAAATCATTGAAAAAGATACACGGCACCCACGACCGGGTGCTGTGCTGCCAATTGGATCGGCCCATCTAGGCCTGTTTCTGCCGAGGTATTTCGCGATGACGCCCGCTGCCCGAGTTCAGGCCTCGATTGAAATTCTGGATGACATCCTGTCTGGCGCACCGGTGGAAAAAGCTCTGACAGGCTGGGCGCGGCGCAGTCGCTTTGCCGGATCCAAGGATCGAGCGGCCATTCGCGATCACGTATTCGACGCGTTGCGACGCCAGCGCTCGTACGCAGCGTTGGGAGGGTCCGATACCGGACGCGGTTTGATGATCGGTGCGACGCGTACGTCAGGCGGTGATCTGGCCGAGTTGTTCACCGGCAATCGTCACGCTCCGATGCCGGTTCAGGAAACGGAAACGGCGCGGGATTTCGCGTCCGAAGCCGAGAAATATGACATTCCGGAGTGGCTTTGGCCTCGGTTTGCTGCCTCTCTGAACGACGCTTTGGTTCCATGTGCAATGTCTTTGCAGAACCGGGCACCCGTTCATTTGCGGGTCAACTTCCATAAAACCGATCTGAACGATGCCATCGAAGCCTTGAAGTCCGAGGGTATTGTCGCCCATCCGGTTCAGATTTGCCGCACTGCCCTTGAAGTGACAGAAGGGGCCCGGCGCATTGCCCAAAGCCAGGCTTATGCCCGGGGCCTGATCGAGCTTCAGGACGCCGCAAGCCAGGCTGTTGTGGCCTCGCTGGATCTGCGGCCGGGAATGCGTGTTCTAGATTATTGCGCGGGTGGCGGTGGCAAGGCGCTGGCTCTGGCAGCATACGAGGGCGTTGAGGTGTTCGCGCATGATGTGAATCCTGGCCGAATGAAAGACATCCCGACCCGGGCAGAGCGAGCAGGAGCAAAGATAACCACCCTGAACACCGCTGCACTTTCGGGTCTTGATCCGTTTAATGTGGTTTTGGTGGATGCTCCGTGCTCTGGCAGCGGATCCTGGCGACGGGCACCAGCCGGGAAATGGGCGTTGACCGAGGAACGGCTGCGGGAACTCACGATCATTCAGGCTCGTGTTTTATCTGACATAGCGCCTTTGGTGCGACCGGGCGGCCTGTTGGCTTACGCAACTTGTTCGGTTCTGATGGACGAAAACGGTTCCATCATAGCCGATTTTCTGGAACGCCACTCCGGGTGGAGAGAAACCTACCGGAAGGCGTGGCACGTAACACACGAATCTGACGGGTTCTTTACGTCGCACTTGACGCGCTAAGCTAGCGAGAAATAACAACCTTGGGTAGATAACCGCATTTCGAACACCGTTAAGCGGGTATTAACTAATTTTGGCCGTTATAGCCGATAACTTTGCGCCCGAGCCGTTTATGTCTGACACAGCAGAATTTTTCAGTGACCCTTCCCTTGTCCAAACGCCCTCTGCCTCTCGTCTTTGGTCGTTGGTGGGGTTGGCATTATTGATCAGTTTCGCACCTGTGGTCGGGCTGCTGCCACCGGATTGGACCATGGGCATGATGGTCGCGGGAATGTCCGTTCTGTTCGTAACGTTGTGCGTCGTGATCAAGGGTCAGGTTGCTGCCAGGCAAGCGCAACAAGCCACTGCCGTAATGGCCGCCTTTGCGGAACAGGAAGAATCACCTTTCCTGATCGCCAATGCCTATGGCGACATTCTGGCGTCCAACACACCAGCACGAAACCAGTTTGGGGCGGCAAAAGGAGCCAGCCTTGCATGCTGCCTCGGATCAACTTTCCCAAACCCTCAGGTGGTTTTGTTGAGGTTGCAATCTCAGGCCCGATCACTCGGGCGGGCTAAGGAAGACTACTCGATCAGGGGAAACACGAACAGTGTAACTGTGCTTCAATTGGCCCCCGACATTTTTTGCTGGCGGTTTCACCAGTCAGACCATGGAAGCTGGCAGTCGATCAATTTGCCGGTTCTGACAATAGGATGCGCGAATGATGTGGTGTGTCCAAATCCGGCGGCAAAAAGGTTGCTTGGGTCCCGTCCCGGTGGTGTTCGCGACATCTTCTGTGATGCTGACCCACAGATCGGAGCTTCGAACATAATCAAGTCACTGGACGGGATGATTCAGGTTGCTGTGACTGAACTTTCCCGTACCAGCAAAGAGCGAAGCCTTGGTTTGGTGCCGCTCATCCAGACTCCGGCACCCGGGGCCAGTACGTCTTTTGCAGACCTTCCGGTTCCGGTCCTTACTCTTTCTCCCGAGGGGGCCATTCTGAATGCCAACAGGTTGGCGAATAAGCTGCTGGGAAACGAAAACCTCGAAGACACCAATATCACTTATATCATGCGGGGCCTGGGGCGCCCCATTCTGGACTGGCTTGCGCGCACAGCCTCGGAAGAAGAAGCCCAACGTTCTGAGTTTCTTCAGTTGACCAGAAAAGACAAAGAGATCTTTGTGCAGGTCACGTTGAGCCGTGTTGTTGTTGATGGCAAGATTTCTCTGATTGCGGTTCTGAATGATGCGACCGAGTTGAAAACTCTGGAAGCTCAATTCGTTCAAGGGCAGAAAATGCAAGCTGTGGGCCAGCTGGCTGGCGGGGTTGCACATGATTTCAACAACCTGCTGACGGCCATTTCCGGGCACTGCGATCTGCTATTGTTGCGCCACGATCAGAATGACCCGGACTACGGGGATCTGGTGCAGATCAATCAGAACGCCAACCGGGCCGCTGCGTTGGTCAGCCAGCTTCTCGCATTCTCGCGCAAACAGACCCTCAGGCCCGAAGTTCTGGATTTGCGGGACACGATCTCGGACCTCATTCACTTGTTGAACCGGTTGGTTGGCGAGAAAGTTCAACTGACTCTCAGCCATGATCCAGTATTAAAGCCGGTTCGGGCGGACAAACGGCAGTTGGAACAGGTGCTGATGAACCTGGTCGTCAACGCGCGCGACGCCATGCCGGACGGGGGCGAAATACGTATCGAGACCGAGGTGTTGAACCTGACGCAACCGCTCAGTCGCGACAGGGCAACCGTAAAGCCTGGGGAGTACGTTACGGTCAGGGTCGTGGACAGCGGTGTAGGGATACCTTGCGACAAACTGCAAAAGGTTTTCGAACCCTTCTACACGACAAAGCGCACGGGTGAGGGCACGGGACTCGGGCTTTCGACGGCCTACGGCATCGTCAAGCAGACAGGCGGTTTCATCTTTGTAGACAGCGCGGTGGATCGAGGCACCGAATTCACGGTATTCCTGCCGGTTTGTGCCACGGTGGCAGAAGCCGAGCAGGACTCTCCGGCTCAACCCGAAGCACAAAGTGCGCGCCAAGGAGAAGGCGTGGTACTTCTGGTTGAAGACGAAGCTCCGGTCCGCGCCTTCGCGACCCGGGCCTTGCGGCTTAAAGGCTATACCGTGCTGGAGGCGGATTCGGCCGAGGAAGCATTGCGCCTTCTGGAGGATTCGACTTTGAACGTTGATGTATTTGTAACGGATGTGGTCATGCCCGGCATGGATGGGCCGACCTGGGTGCGCAAAGCTCGGGAAAGACGCCCGGATGCCCGTGTGGTCTTCGTATCGGGTTATACCGAAGGCGCGTTTGGGGATTCAGGGCCCGAAATCGCCAATTCGACCTTCCTGCCCAAGCCGTTTTCACTCAACCAGTTGACCGAGGCGGTTTTTCAGCAGCTGAATTGATCTTCTTACAAGGCTGCGTCGTGGAGCGCGAATTCCTCTGCGTGCCTTCTTCGAAATCTCTGCAGAGTCTCAGGTGTCAGTGTCAGGTCACCCGATGGTGATACATTCTCATGTGGCAGGTCGATTTGTACATTCAGACGCGCTTGCAAGAAGTCGAGAATTTTGCCCTGATGCTCGTATTTGAAGATATGAGTGGCGCCTCGACCATTTCTGCGGGTACGGAAAAACTGGCTTTGGCTGCCAACATCGGCAAAATCTGGGCGCGGATTTGTCATATAGGCCTGCACGAACGCGTCAAAATTCATGTCTCCGGTTGAATGGGCGTGGCCGGTCAGGTCTGCGCGACTGCGAAATCGATACCAGCTACCCAACCAGTCTACGGGTTCGCGAACTACAGCCATGATTTCCATCTCGGTATCGTACATCTTCAGAAAAATATTCTGGAAGAACCGATCATATCTGCGCACCGGAGCGTGCTTTAGCTCTGGCGGGTGCGTGACGACGAGGTCAGCGCGATCCCGCAACGCCTTGTGATACGCCGTGCTGCCGGTTTTAGGAACAGCAAGGAAGGCGAGGCGTTCCTCAAAGAAAACAAGCATTTAATTGCTCCAACTGTCACACGGCCATGCGCGCAGATTGTCGTAAACGACTCCTTAACACAATTGCAGAAGACTAAATCTTGTAAGTTTTTATTGAAATGTTCTCTTTTTGGTCCCATAAGGAACAAGAGGCGAACAAAGCAGCGATTGCCGCCCGATCAAGGGTGTGACAAAAGGGAAGGCGACAGGATAATGGCGGATCTTCTGACAATGAGCGACAAGAAAAACGCAGACAAGCAAAAGGCGCTCGACAGTGCGCTGGCCCAGATCGAACGGCAGTTCGGCAAAGGCTCGATCATGAAGCTGGGCGAAGGTGCCACGCAGGATATCGAAGCGAGCTCGACCGGCTCGCTCGGGTTGGATATTGCGTTGGGAATCGGCGGCCTGCCGATGGGGCGGATTGTCGAGATTTACGGCCCGGAGAGCTCGGGCAAGACGACTCTGACGCTGCATTGTATCGCGGAACAACAAAAACGCGGCGGCGTCTGTGCCTTTGTTGATGCCGAACACGCGCTGGATCCGCAATATGCCCGCAAGCTGGGCGTTGATCTGGACGAACTTCTGATCTCGCAGCCCGATACCGGTGAGCAAGCGCTGGAAATCACCGATACGCTTGTGCGTTCTGGTGCGGTCAACATGGTCGTGGTCGATTCGGTTGCGGCGCTGACACCGAAATCCGAACTGGAAGGCGACATGGGGGACAGCAGTGTTGGCGTACAGGCCCGTCTGATGAGCCAGGCGATGCGGAAGCTGACGGGTTCGATCAGCCGCTCAAACTGCATGGTCATTTTCATCAACCAGATCAGGATGAAAATCGGCGTGATGTTTGGCAGCCCCGAGACAACGACTGGCGGTAATGCACTGAAATTCTACAGTTCGGTCCGTCTAGACATCCGCCGCATCGGCGCGATCAAGGACCGGGATGAAGTCGTCGGCAACCAGACCCGCGTCAAGGTTGTGAAGAACAAGGTTGCGCCACCCTTCAAGCAGGTGGAATTCGACATCATGTATGGTGAAGGCATCAGCAAGATGGGCGAACTTCTGGATCTGGGTGTCAAAGCCGGTGTGGTCGAAAAGTCTGGATCGTGGTTCAGCTACGGTGACGAGAGGATCGGGCAGGGTCGTGAGAACGCTAAACAATACCTGCGTGACAACAGCCGCATAGCGTTGGACATCGAAGACAAGATTCGTGCGGCTCATGGGCTGGACTTTGACATGCCGCCGAGTGCCGCCGAGGATGATGACATCCTCGAAGCCTAACAGCCGCTGACCGGAGGCTGGGTTGTTTCCGGTTTTGCATTGAGAAGACGATAAAAGAGGCGGCCCGTCGGGCCAAGGCCCTATAGGTAAATCTTGAAAGAGGCTGAGAGTTCAGCCTCTTTTTCTTTTTTGCTCCGTTTGAGACGATGAAAAATTGACACCAACTAACAGGCATTGGATTTTGGTGCAGCGAAAGACCTCACAACGCGAGAGCGGCCGACATGGAGGTAGTTGGAAAAAGGCATTACCTTCAAAATTGAGTATTGAAGCCAGCAAAGATCTGCCATTTTGCCTGCCCTGGCCCTTTGCTCGCAACTGAGTACTGCGGTTCGACAAAGACGTTGTAGGTGATGTCCTTTTTTTTGAACACTTGCCCCATACCCAAGCCGATTGGCACATTATAGCTGTCCGATTCAAAATCGTAGGTCATTATTGGCGCTGACCTTAGGCTCCAGACTCATTAAATTACAGCCAGAACAGGACGGTAGCTGCGAGTGCGATTGCGGATAGGAAGACCTTCGG